>NZ_LZJX01000105.1:0-20004 GCF_001667595.1 Mycobacterium sp. E2989
GCCGCGGCGCGACGATGATCTTCACCCGCACCAAGCGCACCGCGCAAAAGGTCGCCGACGAACTGGCCGAGCGCGGCTTCAAGGTCGGTGCGGTGCACGGCGACCTGGGGCAGATCGCCCGCGAGAAGGCGCTCAAGGCCTTCCGCAGCGGCGACATCGACGTGCTGGTCGCCACCGACGTGGCCGCGCGCGGCATCGACATCGACGACATCACCCACGTCATCAACTACCAGATTCCCGAGGACGAACAGGCCTACGTGCATCGCATCGGTCGGACCGGCCGCGCCGGAAAAACCGGTATCGCGGTCACCCTGGTGGACTGGGACGAGCTGCCCCGGTGGTCGATGATCGACAAGGCGCTGGGCCTGGAGAACCCCGAGCCCGCCGAGACCTACTCGAATTCGCCGCACCTCTACGAAGAGATGGGCATCCCCGCCGAGGCGCGCGGCAGCATCGGCACACCGAAGAAGCCGCAGGGCCAGCGCCGCACGAGCGAGCGTGACGGCCAGAAGGCCGAGCGGTCCGGCCGCGCCCGCTCGGGCGCACCGCGCCGCCGCACCCGCGGCGGCCAGCCGGTTTCCGGACATCCCGACGGGAACGCCGCGGCGGGCGGTTCCAACGGCGAAGCCGCGGCGGAGGGGTCCGGCAACTCCGGAAACGGCCGGCGTCGCCGTCGTCGCCGCAAGCCCGCCGAAGCCGGCGCGCCCGCCAACTGAGCCGCGCACCCACGGATGGTCAGACCCGAGCGCCGGACCAGGGGCGACGTCCTGGCCGCCGTGGCGATCGCGGTCGTGGTGGCCGCCGTCGCCGCGTTGATCTGGTGGACCAGCGACGCCCGGGCCACCATCAGCCGGCCCGCCGCCGTTCCCGCGCCCAACCCGACCCCGGCCCGGCAGGTGCCGACCACGCTCAAAGAGCTGTGGACCGCGGCCAGCCCGGCCACCACCGCACCCGTGACGGTGGGCGGGACCGTCGTCACCGGCGACGGCCACCGGGTCGACGGGCGGGACCCCGGCTCGGGCAAGTCCCTGTGGAGCTATGAGCGGGACGGCGGCCTGTGCGGGGTGTCCTGGATCTACCACTACGCGGTCGCCGTCTATTCCGACGACCGCGGGTGTGGGCAGGTGAGCACGCTCGACGGCGCAACGGGGCGTCGCGGGCCCGCCCGCAGCGGCTACGCCGACCAGCACGTCCAGCTGTCCTCCGACGGCACGACGGTGCTGTCGGCCGGCGACACCCGCCTGGAGCTGTGGCGCTCGGACATGGTCCGGATGGTGGCCTACGGCGAGACCGACGCACGGGTGAAGCCCTCGGCACGCGGTCTGCACTCCGGCTGCAAGCTGGTCTCGGCGGCCGCCAGCTCGTCGGCGGTGTCGGTGCTGGAGGCCTGCGTGAACCAGGCCGACCTGCGGCTGGTGCTGCTGCGGCCGGGCAAGGATGACGACGAGCCCCAGCAGCGGGTGGTGGCGGAACCCGGGATCGCGGCGGACTCCGGCGCGCGGGTGCTCACCGTGTGGGAGAACAACACCGCGGTTTACCTGCCCTCGCCGCGGCCCCGGGTGGACGTGGTCGACGAGACCGGCACCACCGTGTCGAGCACCCTGCTACCCAAGCCGCCGTCGAGCCCAGGGGCGGTCTCGCACGCGGGCAGCCTGATCACCTGGTGGACCGGCGATTCCGTGCTGGCGTTCGACACCGGCAATCTGACGTTGCGCTACACCATCGCCGCCGGCGACACGACCGTGCCGCTGGGGCCGGGCGCGATGATGGCGGGCCGCCTGCTGGTGCCGGTCACGGGCGCGATCGGCGTCTACGACCCGCTCAGCGGCGCCCCCGAGCGCTACCTCACCGTGAACCGGGCGCCGAGCCCGCCGGGGCGCGCGGTCGTTCCGGCCGTCGCGGGATCCCGGGTGTTCGAGCAGCGCGGCGACACCGTGGTGGCCCTGGGCTGATATCGCGTCGGCCGAGCAGACGCAAAATCGCATGAAAGCGCCTGTCGGCGTGCGAGTTTGCGGCTGCTCGCCCCAACCGCTAGACCTCGACGGCGAACGTCGGCAGGGGCTTGCCGGTCTTCCAGTGCTTGAGCAACGCCTTCGCCAACTCGCCGTAGGCCGACGCGCCCTTGTTCTTGCGCCCGGCCATCACCGACGAACCCGAGGCGCTGGCCTCGGCGAACCGCACGGTGCGCGGGATCGGCGGGGCCAGCACCGGCATGTTGTAGCGGTCGGCGACGTCGGCCAGCACGTCGCGGGTGTGCGTGGTCCGCGAGTCGTACAGCGTCGGCAACGCGCCGAGCAACCGCAGGTCGGGGTTGGTGATCTGCTGGACGTCGGCGACCGTGCGCAGGAACTGGCCAACGCCCCGGTGGGCGAGCGTCTCGCACTGCAGCGGCACGATCACCTCGTCAGCGGCGGTCAACCCGTTGAGGGTGAGCACCCCCAGCGACGGCGGGCAGTCGATGATGACCACGTCGAAGTCGTCGGCGACCTTGGCCAGCGCACGCTTGAGCGCGTATTCGCGGCCGGCGCGCATCAGCAGCATCGCCTCGGCGCCCGCCAGGTCGATGTTGGCCGGCAGCAGCGTCATGCCCTCGATCGTGGTGACCAGCGCCGCATTGGGCTCGACCTCGCCCAGCAGCACCTCGTGCACCGACACCGGGAGTTTGTCGGGATCCTGGCCGAGCGAAAACGTCAGGCAGCCCTGCGGATCCAGGTCCACCAACAGCACCCGGTTTCCCTCGTCCACCATCGCCGCGCCCAGCGAGGCAACGGTCGTCGTCTTGGCGACGCCGCCCTTCTGGTTGGCCACGGCCAATACCCGGGTCTTAGTCACCAGCGCCCGCCCCTCCTTGTTGCCACGGTCACAGTGCCCATCCTGGCATGTTCGATCGCCGCGTGCTGCGGCCGACGGGCCCGGCATGTCGTCCGGCAGAATCGGTCGATATGGGCCTGCACAATCACCGATTGGTATTGCTCCGCCACGGCGAGACCGAGTGGTCGAAATCCGGCCAGCACACGGGCCGCACCGACCTGGAGCTCACGGACACCGGCCGCGTCCAGGCCGAGCTCGCCGGCCGCGTCCTGCGCGAACTCAACCTCACCGATCCGCTGGTGGTCAGCAGCCCGCGCATCCGCGCGCTGACGACGGCCAAGTTGGCCGGGCTCGACGTCGACGAGGTCTCTCCCCTGCTGGCCGAATGGGATTACGGCGCATACGAGGGCCTGACCACCCCGCAGATCCACGAATCGGATCCCGATTGGCTGGTGTGGACGCACGGCTGCCCCGGCGGCGAGAGCGTGGCGCAGGTCAGCGACCGCGCAGATCGGGCCGTCGCGTTCGCGCTGGAGCACATGAGCGACCGGGATGTGGTGTTCGTCGGGCACAGTCACTTCTCCCGCTCGGTCATCACGCGCTGGGTGGAGCTGCCGCTGGTTGAAGGCAGCCGGTTTTGGATGCTGGCCGGCTCCATCGCGGTGTGCGGTTTCGAGCACGGGGTGCGCCAACTCGCCGCGCTCGGGTTGACCAGCCAGCCGCAGGCCATCAAACCGGGGTGAGCATCCAGCCGCCGTTCGCACTGTGCGGACCGAACCAGACCCTGGTCGCCGAGGGCGTGCGGGAGCGTTACCGCGACGTGGCGGCCGCCCAGGACGCGCTGCGTTCTGGATCTGCGCCAATAGTGTTGGGCGCGTTGCCGTTTGACGTGGATCGCCCCGCGGCGCTGCTGACACCCGACACCGTGCGCCGCACCGCCGCGCCGCCGGACTGGCCGACCGGGCCGCTGCCGTCGGTGCGGATCGCCGCCGCCGACCCGTCGCCGGCCGACTACCGCCGCCGCATCAGCCGGGCCCGCGACCAGCTCGTCGCGCCCGACGGCCCGCTGAGCAAGGTGGTGCTGTCCCGCGCGCTACGGCTGGTCGCCGACGCTCCCCTGGACGCCCGCGTCATCCTGCGCCGGCTCGTCGCGGCGGACCCGGCCGCCTACGGCTACCTGGTGGACCTGACCGCCGCCGGCGGCGACTACGCCGGCGCGGCGCTGGTCGGCGCCAGCCCGGAGCTGCTGGTGGCGCGGTCCCCGGACCGCGTCACCTGCCGGCCGTTCGCCGGGTCGGCCCCGCGCGCCGCCGACCCGCAAGCCGACGCCGCCAGCGGCGCCGCACTGGCTCATTCGGCCAAGGACCGCCACGAGCATCAGCTGGTCATCGAGACCATTCGGGCCGCCCTGGAGCCGCTGTGCGACGAGCTCACGGTCGCCGCCGAGCCGGAACTGAGCCGCACCGCGGCGGTGTGGCACCTGTGCACACCGATCAGCGGCCGGCTCCGCGACATATCAACCACCGCAATCGATTTGGCCCTGGCGCTGCACCCGACCCCGGCGGTCGGCGGGGTGCCGACCAAGGCCGCCCTCGAGCTCATCGCCGAGCTGGAGGGCGACCGCGGCTTCTACGCGGGGGCGGTGGGCTGGTGCGACGCCCGGGGCGACGGCCGCTGGGTGGTGTCCATCCGCTGCGCGCAGCTGTCGGCGGACCGCCGCACCGCGCTCGCCCGCTCCGGCGGCGGCATCGTCGCCGAATCCGACCCCGACGAGGAAGTCGCGGAAACCACAATCAAATTCGCCACAATTCTCAACGCATTGGACGTCGAGCAATGACCATTCGCCGCGCCAGGCCCGACGACGCCGCCGCGATCGCCGAAATGATTCACGCGCTGGCCGAATTCGAACGCGCCGCGAATCAATGCACGGTCACCGAAAAACAAATTGCCGCAGCGCTTTTCGGTGCGACGCCGACGTTGTTCGGGCACGTCGCGGAGGTCGACGGGGAGATCGGCGCGATGGCGCTGTGGTTCCTCAACTTCTCCACCTGGGACGGCGTGGCGGGCGTCTACCTCGAAGACCTGTTCGTGCGCCCGGGATTTCGCCGCCGCGGCCTGGCCCGCGCCCTGCTGGCCACGCTGGCGGCCGAATGCCTCCAAAACGGCTACACGCGGTTGTCCTGGGCGGTGCTCAATTGGAACGCCGACGCCATCGCGCTGTATGACGGCGTCGGTGGCGAACCGCAGCGGGAGTGGACCACCTACCGGTTGTCGGGCCCGCGGTTGGCCGAGCTGGCGGAGTCGCCCTGATCGCCGCCGGCGGCCCAGCGCAGGCCCGCGGGGCTGAAGAGCAGGCCCAGCACGACCAGCGCCGCGATTCCCGCGGGAATCCCGAAGCCGGGCCGGTGCGAATCGACGGTCAGGTACCAGGCCACCGGCCCCAACAGCAGCTGGGTGATCACGGCCAGCCCACGCCCCCAGCGCTTTCCGCGCAGGAGCGCGCGACCGGCGGCCAGTACCACCGCGCCGATCAGGACGAAGAAGACCGCCGTTCCCTGGGCGTACCACCCGCTCGCCGGGGAGCCGTTGACCACGTGCTGGTCGGACCCGGCGATGCCGCGCACCACCAGCACCGCCGCCATGACCAGGGCGGCCGCTCCCTGCGCCAGCACCAGGACCCCGGCGCCGCGCACGGCGGCCGGGGCGGAGCCGTGGTTGTCGCGGAAGACTGTCACCCGCGTCAGCGTAGTCACGCGCGCGGGCTCCACAGCCGGGTCTTACCGACCCCGCATAAGCTCGTGCTTCATGCGCGCCGTGCTGATCGTGAACCCCACAGCCACCTCCACCACGCCGGCCGGTCGCGACCTGCTGGCGCACGCGCTCAAGAGCCGCCTGCAGCTCACCGTCGAACACACGAACCACCGCGGTCACGGCACCGAGCTGGCGGAGAAGGCGGTCGCCGACGGTGTCGACCTGGTGGTGGTGCACGGCGGCGACGGCACCGTGAGCGGGGTGGTCAACGGCCTGCTCGGCCGTCCGGGCGCGACGTCGGAGCCCACCGGCCCGGTGCCGGCGGTAGCGGTGGTTCCCGGCGGTTCGGCGAACGTGCTGGCGCGGTCGCTGGGGATCTCGCGCGACCCGGTGGCCGCCACCAACCAGCTCATTCAGCTGCTCGACGACTACCGCCGCCACCACACCTGGCGCCGCATCGGGCTGATCGACTGCGGTGAGCGGTGGGCCGTGTTCAACACCGGGATGGGCGTCGACGCGGAGGTCGTGGCCGCGGTCGAGGCCGAACGGGACAAAGGCGGCAAGGTCACCGCCTGGCGCTACATTCGCGCGGCGGTGCCGGCGGTGTGGGGCTACACCCGCCGCGAGCCCATGCTGACCCTCGAACTGCCCGGCCGCGAACCCATCACGGGGGTGAGCTTCGCGTTCGTCTCGAACTCCAGCCCCTGGACATTCGCCAACGAACGGCCGGTATGGACCAACCCCGGCTGCACCTTCGAATCGGGGCTCGGGGTGTTCGCGCCCCTGAGCATGAAAACGATCCCCACCCTGCGCATCGTGCGCCAGATGTTCGCCAAGCACCCCAAGTTCGCGTTCGACCACCTGATCACCGACGACGACGTGCCCTGCCTGCGGGTCACCTCGACCGGCGGCCCGGTCGCCTGCCAGTTCGACGGGGATTACCTCGGCGTGCGCGAAACCATGACGTTCCGGTCGGTCCCGGACGCACTGGCCGTCGTCGCACCCCCGCGCAAAAGCACCGTCTGACCTGCGCAAACGAAGCGGCCCCGGGCCAGGCGGCGAAGACGTTTCCCGAGATCGGCCAGTCAGTGTAGTACAACGGAGTAATGGCCCGGCTACCGAACGATCGAAGTGAGATAGCCCACGAGCTAACGCACGCTATTGACATCTGTTGGGCCTGTGAAACGATCGAAAGGTTGCATGCAGAAATTTAGATAGGGGTACGGACCCTTTTCTTGTGCACGCGTTAACAGCCGAAGAAATTGGCCGTGCGCCTTGCTGCGCACTCAGTGAGGAGTAACTACTTATGGATTGGCGCCACAAGGCGGTCTGTCGCGACGAGGACCCGGAGCTGTTCTTCCCGGTAGGGAACAGCGGCCCGGCGCTCGCGCAGATCGCTGACGCGAAACTGGTCTGCAATCGGTGCCCGGTGACTACGGACTGCCTGTCGTGGGCCCTGAACACCGGTCAGGACTCGGGCGTCTGGGGCGGCATGAGCGAAGACGAGCGGCGCGCACTCAAGCGTCGCAACGCCCGGACGAAGGCCCGTAGCGGAGTCTGACTCGGTTAGACCCAACAGTGCGGCCTCGACGAAAGTCGGGGCCGCGCTGTTGTGTGCGCCTATAAAACCAGCCGGGCCCGCCGGCCGATCGGCACCCGCAACACCACATCCGTGCCGCGGGCCGGGGCCTGCCGCATCCCCAGCGTGCCGTCGAGTTCCGCCGACACCAGCGTCCGCACGATCTGCAGGCCGAGGCTGTCGGACGTCTCCAGGCTGAAGCCTTCCGGCAGCCCGCGGCCGTCGTCGTGGACCACCACGTCGAGCCAGCGCGCCGAACGCTCGGCCCGAATGGTCACCGAGCCCTCTTCGGAGGACGGGTCGAAAGCGTGCTCGATGGCGTTCTGCACCAATTCGGTGATCACCATGATCAGGGCCGTAGCCCGGTCGGAGTCCAGCACGCCCAGGTCGCCCACCCGGTTGATCCGGATCGGCCGGTCCACCGACGCCACGTCGTTCATGATCGGCAGGATCCGGTCGATGACCTCGTCGAGGTTGACCTGCTCGTCCACCGACATCGACAGCGCGTCGTGCACCAAGGCGATGGACGAGACCCGGCGCACCGACTCGATCAGGGCCTCGCGCCCCTCGGCGTTGACCGTCCGCCGGGCCTGCAGGCGCAGCAGCGCCGCCACGGTCTGCAGGTTGTTCTTCACCCGGTGGTGGATTTCGCGGATCGTGGCGTCCTTGGAGATCAGGGCGCGGTCGCGGCGCTTGACCTCGGTCACGTCGCGGATGAGCACCGCCGCCCCGGCGCTGGCGCCGTCGACCACCAGCGGCAGCGTCCGCAGCAGCACCGTGGCGCCGCCGGCGTCGACCTCCATGCGCATGCTGCGCCCGCCGGCCAGCAGGTCGAGGACGTGCTCGGCCAGCTCCTGCGCCTCGAACGGGTCGGAGACCAGCGGGCGGGTCACCTTGACCAGGTTGCGGCCCTCCAGCTCGGTGGTCAGGCCCATCCGGTGGTAGGCCGACACGGCGTTGGGGCTGGCGTAGGCGACGACGCCGTTGACGTCCAGGCGGATGAAGCCATCGCCGGCCCGGGGGGTGGAGCGCGACATGACCACGTCCCCCACGTCGGGGAACGTGCCCTCGGCGAGCATGTGGACGAGATCGCCGGCGCAGTCGCGGTACGCCGTTTCCAGCTGGCCGGACGCGCGGTCGGCGGCGACGGCGGTCTGGTGCCGGGTGAGCACGGCCACCACCTGGCCGCCGTACCGCACCGGGGAGGCCTCGACGTGCGGGCCGGGCAGCCACGAATCCCGTTGTGCCGCATCGTGATCCCGCTGCGCCGTGCCCGAGTCGAAGGTTCCGGCGACGAGCGGCAACCGGTCGGCGGCGACCACGCTGCCCACCGAGTCGGTCAGCAGCACGGTGGGCGCGGTGTTGGGCCGGCACTGCGCCACGCACACCAACGTGCCGTCGTCGCGGCGAACCCACATCAGATAGTCGGCGAACGACAGGTCGGCCAGCAGCTGCCACTCGCCCACCACCGCGTGCAGGTGGTCCACGGCGTTGCCCGGCAGCACGGTGTGTTCGGCAAGCAGATCACCGAGAGTCGACATCACTCACTCCCCGGGCCATCCCCCGGCTGGACAAGAAGGCTTCAAGATCTTTCACGGGCTAGCTGATCACGGCAATCAGGTCGCCGGCCTGGATGACATCGCCCACCGAGACGCTCACCTTGCTGACGGTGCCGTCGACCTCTGCCAGGACGGGAATCTCCATCTTCATCGACTCCAGCAGCACCACGACGTCGCCTTTGCCGATCTGGTCACCCTCGTTGACTACGACTTCGAGCACGCTGGCCACGATCTCGGCGCGCACATCCTCGGCCATCTTCACCCCACTCGTTTCGGCCATCGCGCAGGCTGGCTGCTGGTCCATCAAGCTTCCGTCAGGCTCGGGTATATCGAACCACAGGCCCCCGCCGCACCGCGGCGCACGGGCCCCGACAGGCCGTGCGAGAATGTGAGGCAAGCTAACGGGCGCCGGACGCCCGCAATCAACGGAGGATTCCAACATGGCCAAACGGGGCCGGAAGAAGCGCGACCGCAAGCACAGCAAGGCCAACCACGGCAAGCGGCCCAACGCCTGAGGATCGCTACTGCGATTCCCGGATGATGGTGGTCCGGCGGATTTCCAGGCGTAGCCGCTCGCGCAGGCCCTCGGGGGCCTTCTCGCCCTTGCATTTGGTGGCGATCAGCGCCTTGATCCGCTCCTCGAGGCCGTAGTGCTTGAAGCAGCCGGGGCACGCCTCGAGGTGCCGGCGCAGCTGGTCGCGGGATTCGGGTGTGCATTCGCCGTCGAGCAGGAGCCAGACCTGGCGGATCACCTCGGCGCAGCCGACGGCGCCGTGGGCGTCGTCGTTGGGGCACGTGTCGCTGGAGCCGGAGAACTCGCTCATGACGACACCTCCTCGTGCGCCTGCTGGCCGCGGTTGAAGCCCCGCTCCTTGGCCACGTCAGCTAACAGCGAACGCAGTTGACGCCGGCCGCGGTGCAGCCGTGACATTACCGTCCCGATGGGCGTATCCATGATCTCGGCGATTTCCTTGTACGGAAAACCCTCGACATCGGCGTAGTAGACGGCCATCCGGAACTCTTCCGGCAACGCCTGCAACGCTTCCTTGATCTCGTTGTCGGGCAGCGCCTCGAGTGCCTCCACCTCGGCCGAACGCAATCCGGTGGACGAGTGCTCGGCGTTGGACGCCAGCTGCCAGTCGGTGATCTCCTCGGTCGGGTACTCCGCCGGTTGCCGCTGCCGCTTGCGGTAGCTGTTGATGTAGGTGTTGGTCAGGATCCGGTACAGCCACGCCTTGAGGTTGGTGCCGGCCCTGAACGAGCGGAAGCCGGCGTAGGCCTTCACCATCGTCTCTTGCAGCAGGTCCTCGGCGTCGGCGGGATTGCGGGTCATGCGCAGCGCACCGCCGTAGAGCTGGTCAAGCAGGGGAATCGCGTCGCGCTCGAAGCGCGCCATCAGCTCCGCGTCCGTCTCCTGCGCCGCGGGATCGGGCAGCTCCGCTGCGGTGGCGCCGTCGATGTCGGCCATGTCGAGTACCCCGGTCCCTTCTGCTGCGGTGTCACCGGGCAGCGCTGAAAGCGCCACCGGGCTCGCAAAGCAAGCCAACTGCTCGGCACCCATTGGACGGTCCAACAGGCTCGTCGCCGCTGACACCAAACCGCTCCTCCCAATCTAGAGGCTGCCACCGACACTGTCCGCCCGGGTGCGCCCGCATGACTTTTGAGACCGACAGTGTCAACAGCGGGGGCCGACGTGCTATTTCCCGGCGCCATTCTGGGCCGCCTGTCCCCCGATCGGGCCGCCGGCGGCCGGGCGTTACTGTGACGCCATGTCTCTGCAAGGCAAAACCATGTTCATCTCCGGCGCCAGCCGTGGCATCGGCCTGGCGATCGCGAAACGCGCCGCCCAAGACGGCGCCAACATCGCCCTGATCGCCAAGACCGCCGAGCCGCACCCGAAGCTGCCGGGCACGGTCTACACCGCCGCCAAGGAGCTCGAGGAGGCCGGCGGGCAGGCGCTGCCGATCGTCGGGGACGTCCGCGATCCGGAGTCCGTCGAATCCGCGGTGGCCAAGGCCGTCGAGCAGTTCGGCGGCATCGACATCTGCGTCAACAACGCGTCGGCGATCAACCTGGGGTCCATCACCGAGGTGCCGATGAAGCGGTTCGACCTGATGAACGGCATCCAGGTGCGCGGTACGTACGCGGTGTCGCAGGCCTGCATCCCGCACCTGAAGGCCGCGGACAATCCGCACATCCTGACGCTGTCGCCGCCGGTGTTGCTCGGCAAGGAGTGGCTGAAGCCGACCGCCTACATGATGGCCAAGTTCGGTATGACGCTGTGCGCGCTGGGGATCGCCGAGGAGATGCGCGACGCCGGCATCGCGTCGAACACGTTGTGGCCGCGCACGCTGGTGGCCACCGCCGCGGTGCAGAACCTGCTCGGCGGTGACGAGGCGATGGGTCGCGCCCGCAAGCCCGAGGTGTACTCCGACGCGGCCTACGTCATCCTCAACAAGCCCGCCCGCGAGTACACCGGCAACATGCTGCTGTGTGAGGACGTGCTGCTGGAGTCCGGCGTTTCCGACCTGTCGGTGTACAACTGCGTGCCGGGCGGGCAGCTGGGCGTCGACTTCTGGGTCGACGGGGTCAACCCGCCGGGGTACTCGGGCCCCTAGTCGGGCCGAGCCCTGACGCCCCACGCCGCGACGCCCGCGCTGGCGGCGCTGGCGAAAGCCGGTGTGCCGCACGAGGTCGTCGCCTTCGACCATGATCGCCGCGAACGCTCGTTCGGCGCGGAGGCGGTCCACGCGCTGACCGACCGCGGCATCGCGCCGGAGCAGATCTTCAAGACGCTGGTGATCACGGTGCCGGGCGGGCTCGCCGTCGCGATATTGCCGGTGCCGCACCGGCTTTCACTGAAGGCGGCCGCCGCGGCGCTCGGGGTGGCCAAGGCCGGCATGGCCGAGCCCGCCGCCGCCGAGCGGGCCACCGGCTACGTGGTGGGCGCGGTGTCGCCGTTCGGGCAACGCAGGACCCTGCCGACCGTGCTGGACGCGGGCGCCCTCGCCTGGGATCGGGTGTACTGCAGTGCGGGCCGGCGCGGCTGGGACGTCGGCGTTTCGCCGCAGGACCTGATCCGGTTGACGAATGCGGTCACCGCGGACATCCGCGCCTAGGCCCGCTCGCCCGCCTCGCTCAGAAAGCCCTCGATCACGGGGGCGAGTTCGGTCGCGTTGTGCACGATGTCGATGTGACCGCCCGAATGCAGGTGCAGCATCGCATGGGGCAGCAACCGGTGCAGGATGTGGGCGTTGGCCACCGGGATGATCGGGTCATCGGTGCCCGCGACGATCAGCGTCTCCTGCCGCACCGCGGGCAGCGCGAACAGGCTCGTCCAGACCGCCCCGGCGAGCAGTTGGTGCAGGTAACCCATCTTCGAACCGGCGTGCAGCTGCCGCACGAACAACTTGGCCACGTCTTCCCCGTGAGCGCGGACGGTGCCGCCGTAGAGGTCACCGGCGATCGCCGCGGCGTAGTTGGGATCCGAGAACCGGCGCGGGGTGGCCATTTTCGCCAACACGAACGGGCTGGCGGGCACCATGAGAACGCCGGTGCCCGTCGCCACCAGCACCATGCGCCGGCAGCGGCGCGGATTCTGGAACGCGAACTGCTGCGCCAGCGCGCCGCCCCAGGAGAGCCCGAGGATGTCGACAACGCCCATGTCGAGTTTGGACAGCACCCGCCCCAGGACCCAGGCCAGGTAGGGAAACCCGTACGGCAGCGGCGAGGTCGGCGATCCCCCGGTCCCCGGCACGTCGAACCTCACCACCGTCATCGGCAGCTGCTCGACCAGCGGGTCGAGCACCTCCAGGCTGGCCCCGATGCCGTTGCACAGCACCAGCGGGACGCCCGTTCCCGGGCGGATGTTCACCCGGATTCGCTGCCCGCCGGTGTTGAGGTAGCGCTCCTGGCCCACCGTGCTCGGCTGGACCACCCGCAGGCGCCTCTGCTGTGGGCTACGCTTCATTCACTTCTCCATCACGTAGCCGCCGGGAGCGGGGCCGAGCGGCGGGAGCCCTTTGCCGCCAAGGGCTTTCGGGGCGTTGACCTCCGGGCCGCTGCGCTCGGCGAGCCATTGCACGTAGTCCGGCCACCAGGAGTCGCTGGACTTCTGCGACGATTCGAGCCATTCTTGCGGATCCTCCGCGTCGACCGGACCGGTCCGGTACGAAGCCTTGGGGTTGCCCGGCGGGTTGACCAGCGCCGCGATGTGGCCGCTGGTGGACAGCACGTAGCGGTTGTCCTTGCTGCCGAGCAACCGGGCGCTGCGATAGGTCGCCTGCCAAGGGGAGATGTGGTCGGCCACGCCGCCGACGATATACGCGTCGGCGGTGACCTTGCCGAGGTCGACCGGACTGTTCAGCATCGTCAGCGCGCCCGGGGTGACGAGCGCGTTGCGCACGGCCATCAGCACCATGTCGCGGTGCAACGCGGCCGTCATCCGGGTGGTGTCGGCGTTCCAGAACAGCACGTCGAACGGCGCCGGCTTGCGGCCCTGGACGTAGTTGTTCACCCAGTACCGCCACACCAGGTCGGTGGGCCGCAGCCAGGCGAACATCTCCGCCATGTCGCGGCCGTCCAGGTACCCCTTCCGGCTCGAGACCCGGATCGCCGCGTGGGCCGCGCGGTCGCTCATCACCGCGGCGGCCAGCCCCGCCCGGTTCTCGTCCAGCACGGTGACCGACAGGTTGAGGCCCGCCACCCGGTCACCCTCGCCGATGTCGGCCAGGTGGGCCGCCGTCATCGCGGCCAGAATGCCGCCCGAGCAGGTGGCCAGCAGGTGGGTGCGGTCGGTGCGGGCAATCTTCTGCACGGTGTCCATCGCCTCGATGATCGCCGCGCCGTAGGCGTCGAAGCCCCAATCCCGGTGTCGCTTTTGTGGATTGCGCCAGGAGATGACGAACACCTGCTGGCCCTGCGCGACGAAGTACTCGATCATGCTGCGCCCGGGCGCGATGTCCATGATGTAGTACTTGTTGATCACCGGCGGCACCAACAGCAGCGGCACCTCACGGACCTTCGCGGTTTGCGGGGCGTATTGGATCAGTTCGAACATGGACGTCCGCAGCACGACCGCCCCCTTGGTGAGGGCCAAGGTTTCGCCCACCGCGTAGGCGTCGGGTTCGACCATCGCTGGCACCCGGGGCTTCGAAAGCATGTCCCGCGCAAAGGCTTTCAGGCCTCGCGCCGCGCTCAGCCCGCCGGTGTCGATCATCGCCTTCCACCCCAGCGGGCTGATCAGCGGGTTGTTGCTGGGGGCCAGGCCCTCGACCAGGTTGTCGACGACGAAGCGCATCCTCTCCTGGTCGCGCCAGTCCAGCCCGGCGTCGGCGAGCAGTCCCTCGGCGGTCTCGGCGCCGGCGAGGTAGGCCTGCATGATCCGGCGCAGCACCGGATTCTGCTCCCACGCCGGGTCGGCGAATCGCTTGTCGGCCCGGGCCGGCGCCCGGTGCGAGTTGCCCGCCGCGACGGCGCCGAGCTCGCGGGTGAGCGCCCCGATCCGGCCGGCCACCGCGCCGGGCTGCCTGGCGAGGCTGACGGCGAAGCGGGTCCAGGTGTCGTCGGGCAGCATCCGGCTGGCGAACGGCTTGGTGGCGCTCGTCAAGAGCAGGTCGAGCGGGACGGCGAGCTCTTCGGCTTTGGCGGTTTGGGTGGCCATGGTTATCGCGTGCTTTCTGTTGCGGGAACGGTGATGTCGCGCTTCTGGACCTTGCCGGTCGGTCCCTTGGGCAGCTCGTCGACGAGCCAGACCAGGCGCGGGTATTTGTAGGCGGCGACCCGGGTTTTGACGTAGTCGCGGAGTTCCTCCGGGGTCGCCTCGGCGCCCTCCTTGAGCCCCACGGCGGCGCCGACCTCCTCGCCGAGGTATTCGTTCGGGACGCCGATGACGGCAGCCTCGGCCACCGCCGGGTGCTCGTAGAGCACTTCCTCGATCTCGCGCGGATAGACGTTGTAGCCGCCGCGAATGATCAAGTCCTTTGTGCGGTCGACGACGTAGAAGTACCCGTCTTCGTCGACGCGGCCGACGTCGCCGCTGTTCAGCCAGCCGTCGGACGTGATGGTGGCCTGCGTCGCGTCCGGCAGGTTCCAGTAGCCCCTCATCACGTTGTGGCCGCGGATTTGGATCTCGCCCACCTCGCCCTCGGGAACCTCGCTCCCGGCCGGGTCGACGACCCGCATCTCGACACCCTCGACCGGCGTGCCGATCGAACCCGCCTTGCGCGGCCGCTGCGGGTGGTTGAAGGACGCCACGGCGGTGCTTTCCGACAGCCCGTACCCCTCTAAAACCGCGCAGTCGAATGCCCGCTCGAAGTCCGTGAGGACCTGGACGGGCAGCGCCGCCCCGCCGGAGGCGCAGGCGCGCAAGCTTCGCAGCGCGCCGTTCAGGGCCCTATCCGCCACGCCGAGCAGCGCCGAGTACATCGTCGGCACCCCCTCGAAGATCGTGACAGCGTCACGCTCGATCACCTCGACGGCCTTCACCGGGTCGAAGCGCGGAATGAGCGTCAGCATCGCGCCGGCGCGCACCGACACGTTGAGCCCGCAGGTGAGGCCGAAGACATGGAAGAGGGGCAGGCAGCCCATCACCACGTCATCCGGGCCCAACTCGAGCAGCGTGGTCACGCCGACGTCGGCGTTGTGCCGAAGATTGTCGTGGGTGAGCATGGCGCCCTTGGGTTTTCCGGTGGTGCCGGAGGTGTACACGATGACCGCGACCTCGTGGCCGCCGCGCTCCACCGCGGTCTGTTGCTCCGGCACCTCGGCGATCAACTCCATCAGGCCGGCGTCATCGACCAGCCAGCACCGCGCCCCGACGTGCGCGGCGGCCGCGGTGGCCTCGCCGGCGAAGTCCGGTGTGGCGAACAGCGCGGCGGCGCCGCTGTCCGACAGGCAGTAGGAGATCTCCCGCTCCTTCAGCAGCGGGTTCATCGGGACGGCGATCGCGCCGCGGTACATGATGCCGTAGAACGCGAGTGCGAAGGCCGGTGTGTTGGGCAGCATCACCCCGACCCGATCCCCCGGACGGATCCCGGCCCGTTCCAGCAACGCCGCCACCCGCGCGGCGGCGGCGTGGAATTCGGCGAAGGTGAATGTCAGGTCGTCGTAGCGCAGCGCGATGCGCTCGGGGTGCCGTTGCATCGACGAGACGAGGTTGGCGCTCAAGGTGGTCATGGGACGCTCCGGGAAGTGTTGCAGTGCTTGTTTAAAGCGTGATCCCGTGGCCCTGACGCCACAATGTCCGCGCTAACAACGACCGGGCCCGTTTGGTGTTACCGCCCACATTCGCCCGGGCGCTGGCCTAGGGTTTTCCGGTATGGGTTTGGCATCGAAACCCCGCTCGGCGCAAGGTGGCGCCGGAGTCGACCCGCAGGTGGTCAGGCTGGGCAGGCTGATGCTGGCCCGGGCCCCCGAATTGGGCAAGGCGATGGCCGAGGTGCTGTGCCGTGAGATCGACGCGTATCGCGACGGCGGCCTGGTGACGACGGATCAGGTCGCCGAAAGTTGCTCGGCCAACGTCACTTTCATCTTCCATGCCCTCGCCGGCGACGCCGACGTCGACGTTGCTCCGGCCGAGCGGACCGGCGCGGAGCGCGCCATGGCGGGTGTCCCCCTACCGGCGGTCATGACCGCGTACCGGATCGGTTTCCGGTTCATGTGGGAGCAGACGCTCGCCACCGCCCGGGCCGAGCACATACCCACCGATTCGATCCTGGACGCGACCGCGCGGGTCTTCTTCGCCCAGGAGACGTTCACCGACGCGATGAGCGGCGCGTACCGCCAGCAGCTCACGGCGCAGATGTTTCAGCGCGAGGAAGAGCGGTCCGCTTTGGTCGAAGCGCTCTTGTCGGGCCGGATGACCGGCGCGCACAGCCTCTGGGAGGCGGCCGAGCTACTGCGGCTGCCCACCGGGGGCCCGTACGTCGTCGTGGCCGCGGAACTGCCCGCGATCGGCAGGGCCGGCCTGCCCTCGATCGAGAACAAGCTGTGGGCCCGCGACATCCGCTCGGCGTGGCGGCTGCTGCCCGACCTGCAAGCCGGAATCGTCCACGTTCGCAATCCGGGGCCGTCCGGCACGCTCGGCACCCTCGTTGAGGTGCTCGGGCACACGGCGACGGCCCGGGTGGGGATCAGTCCGGTGTTCCAGGAGCTGACCGAGACCACCGGCGCGCTGCGCTTCGCGCGAATCGCCCTGAGCCAGAAGCGATCGGAGAACTCACTCGTCGCGGTCTTCGACGGCACCCCGCTCGCGGTCGCGGCGGTCAGCGCGCCCGAGGTGATGGGCAAGATCAAGTCGGAGCTGCTGCGGCGGGTGGACGAACTGCCCGCCGAGGAGCGCGCCGTGTTGCTGCAGACCTTCGGCGCCTGGCTGCAGGCGGGCGGCTCCGCTAACGACACCGCGGCCCGAATCTACTGTCACCCCAACACGGTTCGGCACCGGCTGCGCCGGATCGAGGAGTTGACCGGCCGGTCGCTCTCGCGGCCCACGGAGCTCGCGGAACTATGCCTGGCCTTCGAGATTGACCGACAACTTCCTGGCTGAGTGGCGGACCGTCACGCCCGAAGCCGGCTGCGGATCTGCAGCGCGCTGATGACGTCGACGATGCCGATGGCGATCAGCCAGCACCCCGCGACCAGGGTCAACACCGCGAGCGAATCCTGCGGATAGATGATGAGCACCCCGCCGCCGATGATGATGATCAGCCCGGAAATGACCTGCCATCCGCGGCCGGGCAGGTGGTCGAAGGACAGCGCCGCGGCGAGCAGGCTCATCCCACGGAACACCCAGCTGATCCCGATCCACAGTGCCAGCAGCCAGGCCGCCTCGAACCTGTCCCGGAAGCAGAAGAAGCCCAGCACCAACGACACGACGCCGGTCAGGAATGCCAGCACGCGCATCGCGGCACCGGTGTGCGCGCCGAAGGCGGCGAACACGTAACCAATTCCGGAAACCACGAGGTAGATGCCGAACAGCACCCCGGCCACGAACAGGGTCTTGCCGGGCCAGGCCAGGACGATGACACCCAGCGCCACGGCGAGGATGCCGATGAAGAGAACCAGCTGCCATGCGCTACGGGCAAGTTGCTGCAGCGGGCCCTCGAAAACAGCTTTTTCGGTGGTTGTCATGCCAATATGCTCCGCCGTCCCAGAGCAACGGCAACAGGGCCTTTCGGACACAATTCGGTATCGCGTACCTGCATCGGCCGTCACCGCAAAAAGCCCTTGTGATCGCCCGTTTACGCATACCGTTATCGGCATGAAGCGATCAATCAACAGATCTTTCGCTGCCGGTGTGCTCGCGTTCGCCGGCTTGCTGACCGTCGGCGTCGGAACCAGCACCGCCGACACCATCCAAACCGAGGGCAACTACCCGACCCGGGCGGCCTGCCAGGACGCCGGGCCGGGCGTGAAGGCCTCGACGCCGGGCAACTGGAACAACTTCTGGTGCGTCCCGGACCGCAACATCAACGGCAACTGGAAGCTGGTCCTCAGCAACTAAAGCAGTGTGGCCTGTTCGGGCTCCGGGTCGGCCGGCTCGAGCAGCTGCGGCCCGTTGTTGCGCACATTGTTGACCAGCGTGGAGACCTCGCGCATCCGGATGGCGCGCACATCGGGCGGCCGGGTGAGCAGTTCTTCGTCGATCGGGGCGTCCGGGTCCAACCAGCGGTCCCAGTCGCGCTCGGGCATCACCAGCGGCATCCGGTCATGGATCTCGGCCAGCTCGCCGGGCGCGTCGGTGGTGATGATCGTGCAGCTCAGCAGCGGCGAGCCCTCCTTGGCCGGTTTCCACACCGACCACAGCCCCGCCATGAACAGCGGCTCGCCGTCCTCGCGGTACATGAAGAACGGCGTCTTGCGTGATTTCTTGCCGCCGGCCGGTTCGTTGACGCGCCATTCGTAGTAGCCGTCCATCGGGATCAGGCACCGCTTCGACTTGGCGCTGGACCGGAACGCGGGCGAGGTGGTGACCTTGTCGGCGCGGGCGTTGATCAGCATCGGGCCCTTGGTCTCCGGTGCGCCGTCGGAACCGGCCTTGATCCACGGCGGCACCAGACCCCAGCGCATCAGCCGCACCCGGCGGGTGGGGTCGTCGTCGGGGTCGGTGTGGCGGGTCACGACGGTCGCGATGGTCGTCGTCGGGGCCACGTTGTAGTTGGGCGCCCCGGCGTTCTCCGAGGCGCCGGTGGCCTCGTCGATCGCCTTGATCTTCTGGGCCAGCAGCGCCGGATCGGTGGTGACCGCGAACCGTCCGCACATACCTTCCATAGTGGCATTGCCTGCCGACAGGCCATGATGGACCGGTGAGCATGTGGACGGCCCCCGACGCGCCGAAACCGGTGCACGCGACCGTGACCGTTCCGGGCTCGAAGTCGCAGACCAACCGCGCGCTCGTGCTGGCCGCCCTGGCCGCCGCGCAAGGTCATGGCGATCCGACGATCAGCGGGGCGCTGCGCAGCCGGGACACCGACCTGATGATCGGCGCGCTGCGCGTTCTCGGCCTGCGAGTCGAAGGGTCCGGGTCCGAGCTGACGGTCGGTGGCCGGATCGCCCCCGGGCCCGACGCGCGGGTGGATTGCGGCCTGGCCGGCACGGTGCTGCGGTTCGTGCCGCCGCTGGCGGCGCTGGCCGAGGCGGTGGTCGAGTTCGACGGTGACGAACAGGCCCGCGCGCGGCCGATCGCGCCGTTGCTCGACGCCCTGCGCGGCCTCGGCGTGCCGATCGAGGGCGCCGGCCTGCCCTTCCGGGTCCATGGCGGCGGGTCGGTCGCCGGCGGGACCGTGGACATCGACGCCTCGGCGTCCTCGCAATTCGTGTCGGGCCTGCTGCTGTGCGCGCCGTCGTTCACCGAGGGCCTGACCGTGCGGCACACCGGCGCGACGCTGCCGTCGGCGCCGCACATCGCCATGACGGTGGAGATGCTGCGGCAGGCCGGCGTCGACGTCGACGACTCGGTGCCCAACCGCTGGCGCGTGCGGCCCGGCCCGGTCGCGGCCCGGCACTGGGAGGTGGAACCCGACCTGACGAACGCCGTTCCCTTCCTGGCGGCCGCCGTGGTCAGCGGCGGAACGGTGCGCATCACCGGCTGGCCGGAAACCAGCGTGCAGCCCGCCGACCGCGCGCAGGTCGACGTCGAAGCCGTCATACGTCGCGGACCCCTGCACCTCGAGGAACGAATCGCCTTGATTGACAGTGGCATTCAGCTTGCCCAGCACGGTCAGGATGTGGTCGGCGGGCTGCACGCTGGTTTCCGGCCAGCCGGTGATGCGCACCGTTCCGCCGCTGACCACGGCGGCCGCCAGG
>NZ_LZJX01000106.1:0-881 GCF_001667595.1 Mycobacterium sp. E2989
CACCACCTCCGGTGGGCAGGCCTCCCCGGCCAACACCAGCGCCACCCCGTCCAGGCCGGCCGGATCCAGCATCGCCACCGCCGACGGGGTCTGCGTCAACACCGTCACGCCCTCAGCGGCCAGGACCTCGCGCAGCTCCTCGGGGGCGCGCGCGGTGTCCTCCTCCACGATGACCACTCGGCCCCCACGCAACAACGGGGCGAAAATCTCCCACACCGAAACATCGAAAGCCAACGAATGCGCGTGCGACCACACCCCCGGTGCGGGCAACCCCGCATCCAACGAGCCGATCAACGCCGTCACGTTGCGATGGCTCACCCCAACACCTTTGGGCACACCCGTAGTCCCCGACGTGTAGATCACATACGCCACACCATCGGCATCCGGCTCCGGCAAAACCATCTCCGGCGCGCCACCAACGTCGGGATCATCCACGTCGATCACGGCCACCCCGTGGTGGGCGAGCCGCCCAGCCCACTGCGCCGTGGTCAACACCGCCGCCGGTCGCGCATCAGCGAGCATGAACCCGATCCGCGCATCCGGGGACCCCGGATCCATCGGCACATACGCCGCCCCGGCCTTCAACACCGCCAACATCGCCGCGACCGCCTCCACGGACCGCGACAACAGCACCCCCACCGTGGACCGCGGACCCACACCCCGCGCCACCAAAAACCGCGCCAACCGCGTCGAGACCGCATCCAGCTCGCCATAGGTAACCGACACACCCGCACCCGACACCGCCACCGCACCCGGCGCCGCCGCCACCCGCGCGGCAAACACCGCGGGAACCGACACCCCCACCCCCCCCCCCCCCCCCAAGACCCCCCCCAAAACACCCCCACCCAAACCCACACCCAACACAAAAACAACCACAACAA
>NZ_LZJX01000107.1:0-59582 GCF_001667595.1 Mycobacterium sp. E2989
CGGTGCCGGGGTTGCCCCCGCCACCGCCTCCGCCGCCACCACCGTGGCAGCCGGGGCACGGCGGCGCGGGGTCGAGCGGGGCCGCGAAGGCCGAACCCGCGTTCAATGCGACCGCGGAGAAGCTCAGCCCGGCCGCGACCGCCGCCGCACTGACGACACGTTTCATAGACATAGCTGCGTCCCCTCTTGCCTGTCGATCGCCCGCACTACGGGCAGGTCACGTTTAACTCGAATGACTTGGTCACCGCCTGCGGCTGCTGTGGGTTGCTCATGTCGAGCCCGGTCGCGGTGCCCTTGATTGCGTAGGTCTTTCCGTTCACCGCGGCTCCGGCGTTGCCGCCTTGGTTGGGAGCCGCGTCGGAAAAGCCGAGCGTGATCCCGTTGACGCTGCCGAGTCCGACGGAGTGAACGATGGGCGGGGTGGCGTTGCTGACCACGGCGCCGACTCCGGCCGTCGGGTCACCGATGCCGATGTTGGTGTTGTCGCCCGCCTGGGCGCAGGTGACCTGGCCGCTGACGTTCTGCGCCTGACCGTCGACGATGACCTGCGGGCCGGACGTCGACGGCGAAGAGCCGGACGAGCCCGTGTTGGACTTGTTGCTCGAGCAGCCGGCGCAAGCCGCGGCCACCACGGCCACGCCCGCCACGCCGACGACGATCCCACGCTTCACTAATGCTCTCCTTCGTGTCGCTGGTGTCGCACTGCACAACTCATTGGCCTCGTCAACCTAGCGAGTCCCGATCGATACCGCGGGCGTGGATACCCGCTCGCCGGGTGTGGCAAACGCTGAGTTACGCTCGGCCGCCTGCCGTCAGGGCAGGACGTGTAAACCCCACCTGCCCAGCAGCGGATCGATGAGCGTGAAGTAGGTCGTGTAGTCGTCCCCGTCGGGTGATGACATCAACAGACCGACCGCACTGACGGTGCCGTCCGAGTTCTTCACGAAACCCGGGCTGCCGCTGTCGCCGTTGAGGCTGTACACGCTGGCTTCGACGACGCCGCCGTCGACATGCTTGACCACACCACAGGTCTCACCTGTGACGGCACCCAATTTGCAGAACGGCATCCCCTGATGAATCTGGCCCGCGCTCAACACATCCCGGACCTCATACGTTCCACCGACATGTCCGAATGGGGCTCCGACGCTCGGGTCGAGGAGGATGATCGCGGCGTCCTTCGTGTCGCCTTCCTTTTCGCTGGCGGTGATTCTCCCTAGCGGAACGTCATTTCCGTACGTCCACAACGAACCATCGTGGGCGTCACAGTGGCCACTGGTCATCAGGTAATAGCTGCCGTCGTTGCCCTGCGCCGCGAAACCCGCCGTGCACGAGCTGTTTTCGTCGTCCACCTTGATGCCCGGGGTAACGCTTCCATCCGCTCGCGCCGGATTCGCCAACATCGTCGCGGCGACGAACACGGCACCGACCAATCCCAACCCTGGCAACCACCGCATGGCCACGCCGCCTCTCTTGATGTGTCGGGCAGCATGCTAACAGCGCGAGCAGCGTTGGGCCGCCCGAAGGGTAAGTCCCGACCGCCGGCCGAACGCAAGCGAATTGACGTGAGCGACAGAACGTTTAGCGAATGCCCCGTCGGACAAGGGCTTTCGCGCGGAAACCAGCCGGATCAGCCGGCGACGTGGCGGGCAAGGAAACTCAGGACCGCGTCGGCGAAAATGTCGTTGCGATCGCCGGCGACCATGTGCCCCGCCCCGCGCACGTCGGTGAACTCGACCTGCGGGAAGCGGGCCAGGAACTCGTCGGCGCGTTCCTGGCTGACCAGATCACTCATCTGGCCCCGAACCAACAACATCGGCACGCGATCGCGCAAGATCGCCTCGACGGCCGCGTGCATGCGGTCGGGGTCGGTGACCTCGAAGGGCGGATACGCCGCCGTCCCGCTGATGAACTGGGGGTCCCAGTGCCAGTACCAGCGATCGCCGCGGCGGCGCAGATTTGTGGTCAGGCCGTCGAGGTCGGTTGGCCGGGGCCGGTGCGGGTTGTACTCGGCGATCGCGTCGGCGACCTCGTCAAGCGAGGCAAACCCCGATTCCACCCGATCGGACATGAAGGCATGAATCCGATTCGCCCCGGACTGGTCCATGTTCGGCACGATGTCCACCAACACGACCGCGCTGGCGATGCCCGGCGAAAGCTCCCCCGCCAACAGCATCGAGGTGAACCCACCTAACGAGGCGCCGACCAGCACCGGTTGTGCGGGCAGCGCGCCGAGCACCTCCTGAACGTCGCGGGCGAAACTGACGACGCGGTAGTCGCCCTCGTCGGACCAGTCGGACTCGCCGTGCCCGCGCAGGTCGACGGTGACGGCTTGCCAACCCCGCTGGGCCACGGCGGCGGCGGCCTTGCCCCACGACCGGCGGGTCTGCCCGCCGCCGTGCAGGAACACCACCGCCCGCGCCTGCGGATCGCCCAGCCGGTCGGCGACGATGCGCACGCCGCCGGGCCCCTGGATCGAGAACGGTTCAACTGCCATGGGCATCAGGTGATACTAAGCCGCTTCAATACGATGCAGCGGGGCGTCCAGAGGAGAAACCGATGCATCTTGACGAGTACATGACCTTGGACGCGACCGCGTTGGCCGAGCTCGTCGAGCGCAAGCAGGTCACGCCGGCCGAACTTCTCGCGTTGGCACGCCAGCGAGCGGACGCGGTGAACCCCCGGCTGAACGCGATCGTCAGACGCCTCGGCGAGGTGGCGGACACCCGGGCCGCCGACCCGAACCTGCGCGGCCCGTTCGCCGGTGTGCCATTCGTGATCAAGGACCTCGCCCAGGAGTACCGCGGCTTTCCCACCTCGAGCGGTTCCCGGTCACTGGCCAACGACGTGGCCGACCGGCATGCCCTGGTGACGCAGCGGTTCCTCGACGCGGGGTTGGTGATCTTCGCGATGACCAACACTCCCGAGTTCGGCGCCAAGGGCGTCACGGAATCCGATTACTGGGGCCCCGCGCGCAACCCGTGGAACACCGCGCACACACCCGGCGGCTCCTCGGGCGGCTCCGGTGCGGCGGTCGCGGCCGGGATCGTGCCGGCGGCCGGGGCCAACGACGGTGGCGGATCGATCCGCATCCCCGCCGCCTGCAACGGGCTCGTCGGCCTGAAGTTCAGCCGTGGGCTGTCGCCGTACGGGCCGCAGACCGGCGAGCCGATGTTCGGGATGGTGACCCAGGGCGTCGTGTCCCGCACCGTGCGCGACAGCGCCGCGCTCTGCGACGCGATCGTCGGCCGCGATCCGCACGCCGCGTACGAAGTCGCGCTTCCGCCAATGGCTTTCACCGAGCACATCCGGCGTCGCCCCGCCGCGCTGCGGATCGGGTACTCGTGGTCCTCGGCCATCAACCCCAACCCGGACCGGGAGGCCGTCGCCGCGGTGGAACGCGCGGCGACACTCCTTGCCGAACTGGGGCACCACGTCGAGCAGGTCGCGCCCCCGTACGACGACGACGCCCTGGCACGCGACTTCCTGACGATCTGGTTCGCTCAGCTGTATCAACACGTCGCCGACGCCAAACAGCGCACCGGGGCCCGGGACCGAGATTTCGAGGCGGACACGCTGGCCGTGAGCGAATTGGCCAGGGCCACCGGTGTTTTGCCGCCCATCTTCGCGTTGGAAAACCGCAACAACCACATCCGGTCGCTGGCGACCTTCCACGAAAGCTTTGACTGCTTGCTGACCCCCACCCTGGCCGCCCCACCCCTGCGGATCGGCGCCACCGCGACGTCGCGCCCAGTCCAACGGCTGGCGAGGGCGGCCAGTAGGCTGCGGGCGGGAAAAGCATTGGCGCGCAGTGGGATCCTCGACCAGTTGATTCGCGAGAACTTGGGCTGGGTGCCGTACACGCAGCTCGCGAACATCACCGGGCGCCCCGCGATCAGCGTGCCGCTGCATTGGACGGACGCCGGGCTTCCCCTCGGCGTGCAGTTGGTGGGGCGGTTGGGCGCCGACGGCGACCTCCTGCAGCTGGCGGCCCAGCTGGAGGAAGCCAGCCCGTGGGCGCACCGGTATCCGGCGCCCGCGTGACTTATGTCCCGTGCCCGTCCGCCGGGTGATCGCCTCGCCACAACCGGGCGAACCGCTTGGCGACGTCGCCAAGCCTGGTCCCCGCTCGTTGAGAAGCCTTGATCCTGCCCAGAGTCTGCTTCCCCTCCGCGGCGTAGTCCTTGACGGTTTCGTCGCCTTCCTCGGCACGCATCCTTAACCTCCGGTCCTAATCAAGCGGCTGGGCCGCTCGCGCGTCTCGTTGGTCGTTCAGCCCTCCCGATCGGCTCACGGTTGCCTACCCGTCACCCCCGGGGATCAAAACGCCTAGGACCGGGACGGCCTGACTTCGCCTTCGTTCAACGGGAGAAGTCGCAAACTTCACCCGGCCACCTTGAAGAGCGCGTACAGTTCCCCGGTCGAACGTCTGGCGGCGAGGAGGACAACGATGTCCCAGCACGAAGCCGATTTCTGTGTCGTGGGCGCGGGATACGCCGGACTGACCGCGGCCTACCGCCTTCATCAAGCAGGGCACTCGGTCGCGGTGCTCGAAGCCGCGCCGCGCATCGGTGGTCGCACCTGGAGCGCACACCTCTCGGACGGCACGCTGTTCGAGATCGGCGGCCAGTGGGTGGGGGACGAGGAGGCGCAGCCCGACGTCCGACGGCTCATGGACGAACTCGGCGTCGAAGTGTATGCGCAGTACGACCGCGGCAAGACCGTGTTTGTGGACTCCTCGCACAAGGTCCACACGTATGACGCCCACGATTCCAACCCCTTGAAGGCGCTGCCGCCGATTGCCATGGCCGCCAAATTGGATTTGGGCAAGGCCATCCTCAGCATGGAGAAGATGTCGGAGGTCGTTAATCCCCAGGCGCCGTGGGACGACGTCAAATTCCCGTTCACCGTGACTCTTGGAGCGAGCACGACCCGCGAAGCGGATCAGATGACCGTCCAGTCCTGGTTCGACTTGAACGTGCTCACCAGGGATGCCAGGGCGCTGCTGGGAGCGGCGATAGTCGGATACACCGGCGTCGAACTCGGCGCATGTTCCTTGCTGCATTGGCTTTTCGTGCTCAAGACCTACCGGAGCAAGCTTTTCAACATGAGCGGCCAGGCTCCGGGGCAGGCGCAGCAATACCGCGTCCGCGGTGGGATGCAGCAGATGGCGGATCGAATCGTGGCCAAGCTGGGCCCGGGCGCCGTGCATGTGGATGCGCCGGTCCACCACATCGCCCAGGACGCCGACGGTGTCACGGTCAGCGCGGACAGCCTCAGAGTGCGAGCGCGGCGCGTCGTCGTCGCGACGAACATCTCGATGACCAACTTCATTCGCTTCGATCCGATCCTGCCGCCCGACCGCGCGCAGCTGCAGCACCGCGTGCCGACGGGTTCGTTCTGGAAGATCTGGCTCTGTTATGACGAAGCGTTCTGGCGCAAGCAAGGTTTGGTGGGCGAATCCATCTCCATCTATCCGGGCGACTACAGTCCCAACGCGCGGGAATGCGGGTTTGACGAGAGCAGTGAGAAGCCCGGCCTGATGGGCGTTTTCGTCGCCGGCGACAAAGCCCGCGACTTCAATCGTCTGACCCGCGCCGAGCGCAGGGCACAGATATTGAAGGAGATGTCGCACCGCTTCGGCTCGGACGGTGAGCATCTGTCCGAAACGATCACGTTCCCGGCGGTCATGCCGCAGAACCCCGAGCCGGATTCCTATTTCGAGTTCAACTGGTCGATGGACGAGTGGACGCGCGGGGATTTCGCGGGCTGCATGGGGCCGGGGGTCTGGACGGGTGCCGGATTCGGGCCGGCAGTACGCGAGCCGGTGGGCCGCCTCCATTGGGCGGGCGTGGACACGGCCACCTATCCGTACCATTGTGTAAGCGGCGCAGCGCAATCGGGCGAGCGCGCGGCCAACGAGGTGCTTGCGGCGGATTGAGCCCGCCGCCGTCAGGACACCGGTTCCTTGCCGACCTTCACCGGCGCGGTGCTGGGCGGCACCTTGAGCAGGTTGCCGCGCAGGCTGCCCCGCGCGGTGCGGACGGCCACCAACAGCCAGGTGAACAACAGCCCCGCATACGCGATGGCCGCGGCCACCCGAAACGCCGGCAGATGAGTGTGGCCGGCGAGCTGCGAGGTTCCGGTGACGAAGGTTCCGACCGGGAAGGTCAGGCTCCACCACGTCAGGGCGAAGGGCATGCCGCGCCGCAGCGTGCGCACGGTCAGCGCGGTGGCCAGCGCGATCCACAACACCGCGAAGCCCCACACCGGAACCCCGTAGAGGATCGCGAAGGTGTTCAGGTCCTCCGCCACCGCGGGGTCGACGGCGGGGCCGGCGCTGGCACCCAAAAGCCCTGCGGCGGTGATGGATTGGCCGAGCGGTCCCAGCACGATCCACAGCGTGGGCACCCGAGCCGAGCCCGACGTGCCGTACAGCGTCAGGCGCGCCCAGATCATCGCGATGATGTTCAGGGAAGCCAGCAGCGACAGCCCGAACATCGCATAGCAGCCGAAGAGCATGGTTTCGCGACCGGTGCCAGCCGCCATGTGCGGCAGCAGCAGGGCTCCGGTGGCCGCGGCCACCATGGGCGGCACCACCGGCATCAGCCACCCGCCGAAGGCCGCGTCGGGGCCCACGCTGTGCTGGGTGAACATCAAATACGGGATGCTCACCGCGGTGAACAGCCCGCCCAGCGTTCCCCCGGTCCACAACACCCAGTCCAGGTCGACGACTACGCGCTCACCCAAGAGATCCCGGCCGACGAGCACCGCCCCCGCGCCGACCGTCATCAGCGCCATCGGCGCGGCGCCGTAAAAGTGCGCCATCTGCGGATTGCGCGCATGCGTGCGCGCCACGGTTGGGTGCCGCAGCCAATGCCCCCCGACCAGGACGATCAGCGCCACGAGCAGCACGCCGGCGATCACCCAGACGGTTTGCGCGAATGCGCGCAAACCCACCACGTGCACCGGCAGCGTGGCGCCGGCGACGGCCACGATCCCGGTGCCCATCACCGACGCGAACCAGTTGGGTCCGATGTTGCCCAGTACTTCGACCCGGGTCTGCGGCGACGCCGCGCCGTCCGGATTTGCAGTGGCCATCGCTGAGAAACCCTACTGCGCCGCACCGATTCGGGCGGGTACGCCGCATACACTCCAGCGGTGATGCATCCGGCACCAACGACGAGGCGGGCATTCAACAGGCTTCCGCTGATGATCGGGATTGCGGTGGTGGTGGCGCTCGCCGTTCTCGCCATACCCGTCAAGCAACGATGCGGAGCGCCGGGCCTGTCGTGCGCGACGGCGGTCGACCGCCAGGGCAACGTGCACTACTACTACGAGGTCGAGCCACTCGGTGTGTACTTCGCCGAGATCCTGACGGGATCGAACATCACCATTTTCTACGATTCCGGCGAGGACCTGGTCAAAGCCCGCTAGCCGTCGTATCGGCTCGATAACGAGTTCGAGTCGGTCTGGCGGGCGATGTGACCTAGTCGAAACCACCGCGCGACGCCGATACGAGAATGCGCTGGTCAGGCGCGAATTTCCGCCGTGAATCCGCGGTTGGCCCGCGGCATGCGCCCGGCCCGCGGCGCTTTTTCGATTGGGGGCTTCACAGCAAGCTAACGCATACTTGACACCATGCTGGAAGCGACATCGCCGCAAACCGCCGTTGCGGTGCCCGGCGATGCGCTGGGTCCGGGCAGAGTTTTGTGATGGCCCGCTCGGGCGGTGCCCATCGCCGTCATCGAGCCGTCCGTCAACCCTCACGTTTCCGCAAGGGGCTGACGCGCACCTTGGGCGCGCTGGTCTCGGTTGCGGCGATCGGTCTGACCGGGGCGGGGTACTACGTGGCCCACGGCGCGCTGGGCGGCATCACCGTTTCCGACGCCCTGCGCCCCGACGACCCGCGGTCCACCGGCGACGACATGAACATCCTGCTGATCGGGCTGGACTCCCGCAAGGACCAGGACGGCAACGACCTGCCCTGGTCGATCCTCAAGCATCTGCACGCCGGCGATTCCGACGACGGCGGGTACAACACCAACACGCTGATCCTGGTCCACGTCAGCGCAGACAACAAAGTGGTGGCCTTCTCCATCCCCCGCGACGACTGGGTGCCCTTCACCGGGGTGCCCGGATACAACCACATCAAGATCAAGGAGGCGTACGGGCTCACCAAGCAGTACGTCGCGAACAAGCTCGCCAATCAGGGCGGCGTCAGCCAGAAGGAACTCGAGACCAAGGGCCGTGAGGCCGGCCGCGCCGCCACCCTGCGCGCGGTGCGCAACCTGACCGGCGTCCCGATCGACTATTTCGCCGAGGTCAACCTGGCCGGGTTCTACGACCTGGCGCAAACCCTCGGCGGGGTGGAAGTCTGCCTCAACCATCCCGTCTACGACTCGTACTCCGGCGCGGACTTCCCGGCCGGGCGACAGACGCTGGACGCGTCCCAGGCCCTGTCCTTCGTCCGGCAGCGCCACGGCCTGGAAAACGGGGACCTGGACCGCACCCACCGGCAGCAGGCGTTCATCTCGTCGGTCATGCAGGAGCTGCAGGCCGCGGGCACCTTCACCAACCTGGACAAGCTCAAGAGCCTCATGGCGGTGGCGCGCAAGGACGTGGTGCTGTCGGGCGGTTGGGACGAGGAGATGATCCAGCGCCTGGGTTCGCTGGCCTCCAGCGGCAACGTCGAGTTCCGGACGCTGCCGGTGGTGCGCTACGACAACATCGACGGCCAGGACGTCAACATCATCGACCCGGCCGCGATCAAGGCCGAGGTGGCCGCCGCGATCGGCGCCTCACCGACGACCACGGCGCCCGCCACCACGGCCGCCAAGCCGAGCCCGTCGACCGTCGTCGACGTGGTCAACGCCGGCAGCATGAGCGGACTCGCGAGCGAGGTGGCCCGCGCGCTGAAAAACCACGGCTACACGACGGGCCAGACCCGCGACCGCAATTCGGGCGAACCCACCGCCAGCACGGTCGCATACGGCGCCGGGGCGGAGACCGACGCGGGCAACGTGGCCAAACTGCTCGGCCTCGACGCGCCTAGCCATCCCGATCCCACTGTCCAGCCCGGCCACATCAGGGTGACCGTCGATACCAACTTCTCGGTGTCGATGGTCGACGACGGCACGACGGACGAAAGCGCCAGCACCACAACGTCAAGCAAGGCCAAGACCTACTACTACAACGGCACCACCACGACCTATCCGACGCCCGATCAGGGGAAGCCGATCGACGGCGGCGGCGTGCCGTGCGTTAACTAGCAGCGGCGATCGCGAGCGCGGCGAAGCCGGGCGAAGCGGGTCGCCGCCATCGGGGCTACGCGTGCGTCCCGCCGTCGATGCGGATCTCGGTGCCGGTGATGAACGCGCCGTCCTCGGACACCAGCATCGCGATCACCCCGGCCACCACGGACGGGTCGGCCATCCCGGTGCCGCTGGATTCCACCGTGGTCGGCAGGATCGGCATCAGCCTCGAAAAGAGCGCCCAGTCAGCGTCTTTCGGGATGTATCCGCCCGTTGCGTCGGTGATCCCGGACTTGATGCTGCCCGGCGCCACGCACACCGCGCGCAGCCCATCGCGGGCGTATTCGAGCGCCAGCGAATGAGTGAACGCCTGGATTCCGCCCTTGCTCGCGGCGTACGCCGCCATGTAGGGGTGGGCGAAAGAGGCCGAGGTCGAACTGAAGTTGACGATCGAGCTGCGCCGATTCGCCAGTAGCGTCGGAAGCGCTTCCCGCACAACGAGAAACGTGCCGGTCAGGTTGACGCCGACGATTTGGTTCCACAGTTCCAGGGTGGTCTCGTGGGTGTGGGCGGCGCGCAGGATGCCGGCGGCGTTGACCAATGCGTCCAAGCCGTCGAGCTTTTCGACGGCGAGGCACACGCCGTCGATCACCGACTCCTCGTTGCCCACGTCCATCGGCATGGTGGTGAGGCGGTCGGCGGTGCCGACCTCCTCCGCGCGGCCGCGCGTGGCGTCCAGGCCGCCCTCCGCGACGTCGGAGGCCACCACGGTGGCGCCCTCGTCGAGGAGCCGCAGGGCGGTCGCCTGCCCGATCCCCGACGCCGCGCCGGTCACCAAGACCCGCTGGCCCTCGAGTCGCTTCATCTGCCGCTCCCGTCACTAGGCGTGCCCATCATCGTAGGGAGCGGGCACAGTGGAGGCATGGACATCGGATTCATCGGCCTGGGCAACATGGGCGGGGGCATGGCCGCCAACCTGCTGAAGGCGGGCCACCGCGTCACCGTCTACAACCGCTCCCCCGAAAAGGCGGAGGCGCTCGTCCAGGCCGGCGCGTCCGCGGCGGGCACCGTCGCCGACGCGTGCAACGCCGAGGTCGTGTTCACCATGTTGGCCGACGACCGGGCCGTCGAGGGCGTGGCCTTTGGCGAGGGCGGCATCGTCGCTTCGCTGGCGCCCGGCGCGACGCACGTCTCGTCGAGCACCATCAGCGTCGCCCTCTCGGAGCGCCTGGCGGCCGCGCACGCCGATGCCGGCCAGCGGTTCGTCGCGGCGCCGGTGTTCGGCAGGCCCGAGGCGGCCGCGGCCGCAAAGCTTTTCGTGGTCGCGGCGGGTGAGCCGCAGGTGCTGCAGCCGTTGAGCCCGCTGTTCGACGCGATCGGGCAGCGCACCTTCGTGGTGTCCGAGCAACCGCACACCGCCAACCTGGTGAAGCTGAGCGGCAACTTCCTGATCGCTTCGGTGATCGAAAGCCTCAGCGAAGCCGTCGCGTTGGTCGCCAAGGCCGGGGTCGACAGGCAGCAGTACGTGGACATCCTCACCTCGACGTTGTTCTCCGCACCCGCCTACCAGACTTACGGCGGGTTGATCGCGCGACGGCAATTCGAGCCGGCCGGCTTCGCCGCGCGGCTGGGCCTCAAGGACGTTCGCCTGGCCCTCGCCGCCGCGGAACAGCTCGAAGTGCCGCTGCCGGTAGCCAGCCTGCTCCGCGACCGCTTCCTGACGCTGGTGGCGACGGGCGGCGGGCAGCTGGACTGGTCGGCGCTGGCCACGCTCGCCGAGCGCGACGCCGGCCTGACGTCAGACGACCCCGCGTAGCGCGTCGGCGCCGAACGCGGGTTCCAGCATCGCGGAGAAGTCCGGGCCGCGGCGCAGGATGTGGCCGCCATCGACGTTGATGCACTGGCCGGTGATCCAGGAGGCGGCGTCGCTGAGCAGGAACATGGCCAGGTTTGCGACGTCTTCGACCTCACCGACGCGCGGCAGCGGCGTGCAGGCGCTGTAGTCGGCGCTCAGCTCCGGTGAATCCGTAATGGCCGTCACCAGATCCGTGCGGATCAGGCCTGGGCGGACGCTGTTGACCCGCACCCAGGACGGGCCCAGCTCATCCGCCGCCAGCATCATCAGGTGGTCGACCGCCGACTTGGTGACCCCGTACGCGCCGAACCAGCGATGGGTGTTGCTCGCCGCGATCGACGAGATGCCCACGAAGGAGCCACCCCCGCCGCTCACCAACGCGCGGGCCGTGTGCTTGAGCACGTACATGGTGCCGTTGACGTTGAGGTCGACCGTCCGCCGCCAGGCCTCGGAGTCGACCTGCGTGATCGGGCCGATCGTTTCGGACCCGCCCGCACAGTGCACCGCGCCGTGCAGGCGACCATGCCATGCCGTCGCGGCGTCGACCGCGCGGGCGGCCTCCTCCTCGTTGGTGATGTCGGCCGGCTCGTAGCGGATGGAGCCGGCACCCGACAGCGCTTCGATCTCGCTGACGGCGCCCGCCAGCCGGTCGGGGTTGCGGCCCACGATCATGACCGAGGCGCCGGCCGCGACCAGTCCGGCCGCCACTCCCTTGCCGATTCCGCTACCGCCGCCGGTGACCAGATATGTCCGGTTTTCGAAAGAAAGCTGCACGCGACGCCCTCTCAACTGAAACAGGTTCTAGATATCGAACCACGCGGAGGACTGCCCGCGGCAACGGGTACCGCACACCGCCGGCGAGGCTACGGCGTATCGCGGCGGGCCACCTGCGTCGGCTTCGCGGTGCGCCAGTCTTCGACGTCGGGCGGCAGACCGACCGCGTACCGGTTCTCGTTGTGGGCGGCCCAATGTGCGTGCCCCAGCTCGTGGATGTGGAAGGCGTGGCGCAGCGCCTCGGTGAATCCCATTGCGTCGGAGGCGGCGTTGACCGAGTCCTTCACCAGCAGGGCCGCCATCGTGGGCCGGTCGGCGATGCGTCGCGCGAATTCCAGTGTCTTTTCGGCCAGCTCGTCGACCGGGAACACCTTGGACAGCATGCCGAGCCGGTAGGCCTCATCGGCGTCGAGCGAATCACCGGTCAGCAGCAGCTCCTTGGCCTTGCGCGGGCCGAATTCCCAAGGGTGCGCGTAATATTCGACGCCCGGCATGCCCAAGCGCACCGCGACCACATCGCTGAACTTGGCGTTGTCGGCCGCCACGATCAGATCGCACGCCCAGATCAGCATCAGGCCCGCGGAGATCGCATTGCCCTGCACCTGGGCGATGGTGATCTTGCGTAAGTCCCGCCAACGGCAGGTGTTCTGGAAGAAGTAGTGCCACTCCTGCAGGTAGATCTTCTCCGCGATGGGATCGCGGGTCCCGCCGTTGATGCGGAAGCTGGGCAGCTGGCTGCGCTCGGCGATCGCCAGCTCGGAGCCCAAGTCATGGCCGGCGGAGAAGTTGCGGCCGCGCGCGGCCAGAATCACCACGCGCACGGTGTCGTCGGCCTCGGCGCGCAGAAACGCCTCGTCCAGCTGGATCAGCAGGCCGCGGCTTTGCGCGTTGTGGGCGTCGGGCCGGTTGAGCCAGATCCGCGCGATGCGGCCCTCGTCGAGGGTTTCGTAGCTCACCAACTCTTCGGCATCGGCGCTGCCCGGCTGGGCACCGGCTTGCTCTGAGAGTGTCATGCGGCCCACCTCGCTCGTTGTCAGGTCCGACGTCTTTACACATTACGGCCAGTGTGTAAGCGGGTCACCGGTGGGTGGCTGAGCCGGGAGGAACTCGAAGATCAAGTCCTCAGCCACCCGCGCATCCCCGCATCACCTACAGTTAAGTCATGGCTACGAAATCTGACCCTGCCGAGATCGGCGACGTCGAACCGGTTGCCGACAGCACGGCCAGCCAGGCCAGGCGAGTCGTCGCGGCGTACGCCACCGATGCCGACGAGTGCCGCGTTTTCCTGTCCATGCTCGGCATTGGGCCCGCAAAACTCGACGCGTAAATGACTCCCGGGGACCGGCACGACTCGAAGACGCCGACCTTCGGGAATTCCGACTTCGTGGTGGTCGCCAACCGGCTGCCGGTGGACCAGGAACGGCTCCCCGACGGCACCAAGGCGTGGAAGCGCAGCCCGGGCGGCCTGGTGACGGCACTGGAGCCGCTGCTGCGCCGCAGGCGTGGCGCGTGGGTGGGCTGGGCGGGCATCGCCGAGGAGGAGCCCGATTTCGACGACGAGCCCATCGTCCAGGAGGACCTCGAGCTTCGCCCGGTGCGGCTGAGCACCGACGACATCGCGCAGTACTACGAGGGATTCTCGAACGCCACGCTGTGGCCGCTCTACCACGACGTCATCGTCAAGCCGATCTACCACCGCGAGTGGTGGGAACGCTACGTCGAGGTGAACCGGCGCTTCGCCGAAGCCACCTCCCGCGCCGCCGCCCGCGGCGCGACCGTGTGGGTGCAGGATTACCAGCTGCAGCTGGTCCCCAAGATGCTGCGGGAGCTGCGGCCCGACCTGACCATCGGCTTCTTCCTGCACATCCCCTTCCCGCCGGTGGAACTGTTCATGCAGCTGCCGTGGCGCACCGAGATCGTCGAGGGGTTGCTCGGCGCCGACCTGGTCGGTTTTCACCTGGCCGGGGGCGCCCAGAACTTCCTGATCCTGTCCCGCCGGTTGATCGGCGCCAACACCTCCCGCGGATCGGTCGGGGTGCGCTCGCGGTACGGCGAGGTCGACCTCGGCTCGCGCATCGTCCGCGTGGGCGCGTTTCCCATTTCCATCGATTCGGGCTCGCTCGACCAGGCGGCCCGCGACCGCGACGTCAGGCGCCGCGCCCGGGAGATCCGGGCGGAGCTGGGCAACCCCCGCAAGGTGCTGCTCGGCGTCGACCGGCTCGACTACACCAAGGGCATCGACGTCCGGCTCAAGGCCTTCTCGGAGCTGCTGGCGGAGGGCCGCGCCAAGCGCGACGACACCGTGCTGGTTCAGCTCGCGACGCCCAGCCGCGAACGCGTCGAGAGCTACCAGATTCTGCGCAACGACATCGAACGCCAAGTGGGCCACATCAACGGCGAGTACGCGGAGGTGGGCCATCCGGTGGTGCATTACCTACACCGCCCGGTCCCCCGCAACGAATTGATCGCCTTCTTCGTGGCCGCCGACGTCATGCTGGTCACCCCGCTGCGCGACGGCATGAACCTGGTGGCCAAGGAATACGTCGCCTGCCGAAGCGATCTCGGCGGCGCGCTGGTGTTGTCCGAATTCACCGGCGCCGCATCGGAACTCCGGCAGGCCTATCTGGTCAACCCGCACGACCTGGACGGGGTCAAGGACGCGATCGAAGCCGCGCTCAACCAGCCCGCCGAGGAGGGCAGGCGCCGGATGCGGGCGATGCGGCGCCAGGTGCTCGTTCATGACGTCGACCGTTGGGCGCGGTCATTCCTGGACGCGCTGGCGGAGCCGCGCCCGCCGGATGCCAAGTAGGCCGCGCGAACCCATGGTGTTGCCGGACAAACGCTGTGATACTCGATGCATCGGTGAAGGGGAAGGCCCGGAAGGGAGGGCACCGTGAAGCTCCGTCGTGGGCTGGCCGCTGGCGCCGGCATATTCTCGGCCGTCGCCATCGGAATTGCTTTGGACTCCGGTGACCCGGCCCATGCGGTCGGTCCGCCGCCGGACGGCACCTACACCTTGAACGAGGCTGGTGCGTCTGGCGTGATTTGGACGATCTCGGCGCTGTGCGACCAGCCGAACGGAACCCGGAACCTGAACGACTACTCAGACCCGATCGTGTGGGCGATGAACTGCGCCCTGAACATCGTGAGCTCTACGAACGAACAGATCAGCGCCGCGGACAAGTTGCAGAACTTCAGCGGCCGGGCCCGGATGTCCAGCATGCTGTGGACCTTCAAGGTGGATAAGGCGAACGGCGTGTCATGTCCCGGCGGCGGCACCGCGCCGACCACCGAGACCTACGCATTCAGCGATGAAACACTCACCGGCACCCACACGATCCTGCACGGCGCCGTCTGCGGGCTGCAGCCCGACATGAAGAAGCAGCCGTTCTCGCTGACGCTCAACGGACCCCCGCCCAGCCCGGTGCAGCGTTACCCGTTGCGATGCAACGAGATCGCGATCTGCTTCTGATACCCGCTTCGGCTAGATCGGTGTGATGTAGTTGATCAGCCACTGCTTGCCGATCTTCTTGAAGTCCACCCGCAACCGGCTGCCGTCGTAGAGCGGCTGGCGCGTTTTGTCCGTCACCGTGCGGTTCATGTAGACCATCAGTGATGCCGAATCACGTTTGGCGGTCATCACACCCACGCCCACCACGCTGGCCTGGACCACCACCTCACGCTTCTTGGCCTCCGGAATGATCTGCGCGTTGGCGCTTTTCCGGAATTCCTGGCGATAGTCGGGGGTCAACAACGGATACGCGTCGCTGAGGCTGCGTTCCACCGTCTGGTAGTCGTAGGCGAAGACCTCGGGAATCTCCTTGGTGGCCAAGCCCGGTAGCACCGCGCGCGCCGCCTGTTCGCCGCGCGTCTGCACCCGGCCCCAGTAGAACCAGCCGGCCGCCGCGGACAACCCGACGAACACCGCAATCAGGAGGTAGCCCGCGACGACGAGCAGCCAGCGCCGCCAGCGCATCAATTACCCCCGTTGGGATACTTCAGGTCGTAACCCGTCATCCGGCCCTGCTCGTCCTCGTGCACGATCACCCGCAGGCGATACGGCATGGACGGCTTGTTCACGCCGTCGATGTCGGCGACCGTGACGCGAACCGAAACGAGCACGGACGCATTGTCGGTGACGGTGTCGATGCCCTCCAGGGCGGCGCCGTTGATGACGGCCTCCGACGTCGCGTTGGTGGAGCGGAAGATGCCCTTGAGGTTCTCGATGTTGTTGTTGGCGCCCAGCATTCCGCGCAGCGGCCCGCTGGTGCCGTTGTAGAAGCGGTTCACGCTCTCGTCGATGTTGTCCTGTTTGTAGCTGAACATGTTGACCACCGTCTGGGTGGCGGTGTCGACGAACCGTTGCTCGCGCGCCTGTTGCGCAGTGGCATGCCGTTGCTGGACGACGAGCACGGCCACGCAAGCGGCCAGGGCGCCGATCGCCAACAGCGCCGCCGCGAACGAGATCGCCGCCACCAGCGTTCGGTGCGGTCGCCGCCGCGGTGGCGGCTTGACCGACTTGAGGGTCTTGACGGGCTTGGCCGCCGTCGTCGGCGCGGCCTCCACCTGCACGGTGGGGGCCTGACTCGAGTCGCCTTTGGCGGGGCCCGCCGCGCGCGAGGCGCGACGACGAGCGCGCACACCGGCCGTTGGCTCGTCTGCCACTACATCGGCCTCGGATCAAGCATCAGGTCCACCCAATTCTCGGCGCTGGATGCGCCGCTAGCACCGGCCGCGAAAATACCAGTGCCCCCGGCTGGGTCCTTGAACGCGCCGGTCCGCTCGTCATAGGTGGCGTACGCCGGCCCGCTGGCCTGCGGCTGCGACGCCCCCGGCGGCGGTCCCCACGGCTTCTCCGGTCCCGGGCCCGCCGGCGGTGGGTTGATCCCCTCCGGCGGCGCCGGCGGCGGCAGCCACTTCGGGTACGGAAGCTGGGGCGGCACCGGAGGCACGCCCGGCGGCATCCACGCCGGGTTGCCGGGCGGCGGCGGCCTGTCGTTCGGCGGCGGCGGGTCGTACGCCGGCTGGTGCGGCGCCGGTCCCGGCCCGGGGACGACACCTGGGGGCGGCGGCCCGACGATCGGAATACCCGGATCGGGATCGGCACCCGGGGGGATGTACGGGAACTTGTTGGGCGGCAGGGTGTTCAGCCCGTTGGTGACCGGGGTGTCGTAGGGCACCGGCGGGCCTCGCCACGGGTTACGGCCAACGGGCACATAGCCTTTCGGGTCGCGGCAGAGCTGAACCGTCGGCGCCCGTTTGCCCGGGAACTCCTGACACGGATAGTTGCGGGCGCCGCGCACGGTGCTCGGATCGTTCTGGGCCACCTTGCAGTACATGTCCCTCGGCAGCTCGCGCACGGTCTCGTCGGCCGGGGTGCGCATCAGCGGCGGAGGGAGGAAGCCGACGGCGCACGGCGGCGGGTCGTTGAGGTCGAGCTTGAAGTCGAGCTTGGCGCCCTCGTCCTGGGGCGTGCCGCCGGCGGCCGTGGTGATCGCGGCGAACAGCGCCGGCAGCACCACCAGCAGCTGCTCGATCGATTTGTGGTAGATCACGCCGACCCGGCCCAGGTTTGCCAGGCTGGCCGCCAGCGCCGGGAAGGACGGCCGGATGCCGGAGAACGCGGTGCTGGCCTCGTCGGTCGCCCCCGGGGCGGTGGCCAGCGTCGAGCGCAGCTGCGGGTCGGCCTGGCGCACCTCCGAGGTGAACCGCGCCAACCCGTCCGACAGCGTCTTGATGTCCGCGCCGGCACGGATCTGCGCTTCCAGGAACGGCCCGGCCTGGTCGATCAACTGGGAGGCTTGCGGATAATTCGCGTTGGCCTCGTCCACCAGCAATCGGGCGGACTCGAACAGCCGCGCCAACTCGGGGCCCGACCCATTGGTCGCCATGAACGTCTCGTGCAACAGCTCGCGCAGCCGGGTGTCGCCCAGGCTGTTGGTCAGCGCCTCCGCCCGCTTCAACAGGTCGGCGACGTCCTGGCCGATCCTGGTGTTCTGCCGGTCGATACGAGACCCGTTGCGCAGCTTGGTCGTTGCCGGTGTGCTCGGCGGCACCAGGTCGATGTACTGCTCACCTACGGCCGACACGCTCTTGACCGTGGCGGTGACGTTCGACGGGATGGGTGTCCCGCTGTTCAGCCGCATCGCGGCGGTGACGCCGGTGGGGTTGAGGTCCACCGACTCCACGCGACCGACGGCGACGCCGCGATAGGTGACGTTGGCGTTCTTGTACAGTCCGCCGCCCGCGACGAAATCCGCGCTGACGCCGTAGGTGCCGATGCCGAACGTGGCGGGCAGCCGCAGATAGAAGATTGCCATGATCGTCAGGGTGATCGCGGTGATCACCGCGAAGATCCAGAGTTGGATCCTGGTCAGTTTGTCATGCATCCGCTTCCGCCCCCTACTGTCCTGAAGCCGTGCCGGGCGGAATCTTGAACGGATCGGCCGCCTGTCCGGACAGGTTGGCCATCTCGCCGACCAAAAAGTCCGGCGGGTTGAGGACCTCGCTCATGTGCATCATGTTCGGATCGAGTGCGTACGACGTGGTGAAGAACGTCTCGCCGAGGCGGCGCAAGGTCAGGTCGAAGGTGGTGAACACGTTCAGGTAGTCGCCGCGCACCGCGTTCTTGATGCCGAAGTTGGGGAACGGGAAGGTCAGCAGCAGCTGCAGCGAGGTGACGAAGTTCTTCCGGTTGTCGTTGAGCGCCTTGGCCGCCGCGTACAGATCCTTGAGGTCGGCGGCGAAGTCGACCTTGGTCTTGGCCAGGATGTGCGAGGTGACATTCGCCAGCTTGTGCAGCGCGCTGAACGCCTCGACGATGTGGTCGCGGTTCTTGTTGAGCACCCGGATCGCGTCGGGCAGCGTGTCCAGCGCCCGGCCGAGGTTGTCCTTGTCGCGCGCCAGGCTCGCCGAGAATCGGTTGAGCCCGTCGACCGCGTCGATGATGTCGTTGACCTGCCGGTTGAGTCCCGCGGTCAGTTCCGCCAGCCGCGGGACCAGGTCGACGAACTGGTCCTGGTGGCCCGCGAAAGCCTGGTAGGTCTCGTCGGTGATCTCTTCCAGCGCACCCACATTGCCCTTGTTCACCACGACGCCGAGGGCCGACAGCACTTCCTCGGTGGTGGGATAGCGGCCGGTGTGGGATTCGGAGATCTTCGACCCGTCGGTCAGTCGGCCGACCGCCGGCTTGTCCTTCGGGCGGACCAGGTCGATGTGCATCGAACCCAACAGCGACGTCTGCGCGACCGTCGCCGTCGAATTGGCCGGCAGCACGACGTTCTTGTCCAACGCCAATTTCACTGCGGCATAGAAGGACCCGTCGGCACGCTGCATCGCCTGAATGCCGGCGACGCTGCCGACGGTGACGTCGTCGACCATGACCGGCGAGTTCTGCGGCAGCGTCGCCACGTCGGGCAGGTCGACCGTGATGGAGAAGGCGCCGGCGCCATGACCGGCGGTGCCCGGCATCGACAGCGAATTCAACCCGCTGAATTGGCACCCGGCCAGCAACGCGCTGCCCGCCGCTAAAGCGCCGCCCCGCAACCACATCCGGTTCATTTAGCCGCCCCCCTGGTCCGCAGCCGGCGGCGTCGCCTGGCCCGGCGGTGGGCCCGGTAGGGGTCCGAAGGCGCTCCCCGGCGTCGGCCCGGGCGCGGGACCGGCGTTGCCCAGGGCCGGCCCGGGGGCCGGGGCGGCACCCGTCTGCGGGGCCGTCGGAACCAGCAAGGCCTGCAGGTCCGCCGGGTTCTGGGCGGCGGGCGGCGCCTTGCCACCGTTGGCGGGAATCCAGGTCAGCTCGGGGACCGGGGTCGCCGACTTCGCCTGGGTTTCCGGGGTGTCGTAGACGATCTGACCCTTGTAGGCCGTGATCGTGTTGAGCGGGTGGAACATGATCGGCGGGTAGTTCACGGTGAGCCGGCGCAGCACCGGACCCAGCCGCTCACGGCACAATTCGGCGCGCCGGAAGTAGTCGGGCGCGCGCGGCCCGGCCGCCGTTTCGAAGGAACCACCGCAGATGAACTGCACCGGGTTGGAGAATTCCGGGATGGACAACAGGCCGTTGAGCGTGCCCTGCGCGGGGTCATAGATGTTGTAGAAGTTCGCGATGCCGGGGCCCGCCACGTGCAGCACCTGCTCGATGTTGTCGCTCTGGTCGCTCAGGGTCTTCGCAAAGTCGTTGAGGTTGTTGACCGTTTCGATGATGGTCGAGTTGTTCTCGTGCAAGAACCCGCGAATGTCGGACAGCGCCTGGTTGAGCGTGCCCAGGGTCGTGTCGAGGTGCCGGGAGCTGTCGGCGAGCACCTGGGAGACCGAGGCGACGTTTCCGGCGAACTGCACGATCTGTTCGTTGCTGGCGGACAGTGCGTTCACCAAAACCTGAAGGTTCTTGACCGTGCCGAAGATGTCGCTGCGCGAATCCCCCAGCCGCCCAGCGGCTTGCGAGAGTTCACGCAATGCGTTGTGGAAAGATTCGCCGTTGCCGTTGAGGGTGTCCGCGGCCTGGTTGATCGCGCGACCCAGGGGCCCCTGCATCGATCCCGTGGTGGGGCCGAGCTGTACGGCAAGTTTGGTCAGCGACTCCTTGACCTCGTCCCACTCCACCGGGACCCCGGTGTGGCCCAGGCCGATGCTGCCGCCGTCGGGCAGCACCGCCCCGCCGGTGTACGCCGGTGTCAGCTGAATGAACCGGGCGGCCACCAGGTTCGGCGACATGATGATCGCCTTGGCGTCCTTCGGGATCTTGACGTCCTTGTTCACCGCCATGGTGATCTTGACGTCGGAGGGACGCGGTTCGATCGTGCTGATGGTGCCGACCGGCACTCCGAGCACGCGGACCTGGTCACCGGGATACAGGCCGACGGCCGACGTGAAGTAACCCACGATGGGGCGCGAATTGCCGGTCGAGGACAGCACATACACGCCACCCACCAACACCGCGATGAGCGCGATGGCGGTGGTGTAGCGCAGCCCCCGGCTGCCGGCGATCCGCTTCATCATGGCGACTTCGGCCTAATGATCCAGCGCTCTTGGATGAGGCCGCGCAGATAATCGGCGAGGCTGGCCGGCATCTTGCCCGGCTGGTAGAAGAAGTCGAACATCGTCGCGATCAGCGGCGCCGGCAACACACCGTAGACGTTGACGTTGAAGCCCGGTCCGGACCCGACGACCTCGCCCAGCTCGGTGGCGTAGGTGGGCAGCCGTTTGAGGGCCTCCGCGATGTAGTCGCGGCGCTCGTTGAGATTGCTCAGCACGTCGTTGAGCTTGTTCAGTGCCGGACCGAACTCCTTGCGGTTGTCGTTGACGAACCCGGAGATCTGCGCGGAGAGACCTTGGATCCCCCCGATCAGTCGCCCGAGGGCCGCACGCCGCTCGTCGAGCGCGGCGAACAACGCGTTGCCGTCGTCGACGAGCTTGTTGACCTGGTCGGCGCGTTGCGCCAGCACACCGGTCACCGACTTCGCATGCGCCAGCAGGCTTTGCAGCGCCTCGTCACGGTGGTTGAGGGTGCGCGATAGCGTCGTCACGCCGTCGAGCGCACCGCGCAGTTCGGGGGTGGCGTCGTGCAGCGTGTCGGTCAACACGTTGAGGGCCTGCTCGAACTGCGGCTTGTTCAGGTTGTCGGCGTTCTGGCCCAAATCTTCGAGCGCGCCGGCGAGCGTGTACGGCGTGGTGGTGCGGCTGAGCGGGATCGTGGTCCCCCTGCCGCTGCCCGCCGGGGTCACCGAGATCGAGCGCTCACCGAGGATGGTGTCGGTGCGGATCGCGGCAAGCGACTGATCACCCACGGCGACATGGCGATCCACGCTGAAGCTGATCTTTGCGCTGTCGCCGGCCAGCCCGACCGACGTCACCTTTCCGACCTTCAGGCCCGAGACGTACACCGCGTTTCCGGGATTGATGCCGCCCGCATCCGAGAAGTAGGCGTCGTAAACCTTGCCCTGCGGCCAGAACGGCAGCCCCGCGTAACCGAATGCGATGAGCACGACGCACACCACCAGCACCACCCCGAAGATGCCGGTGCGCAGCGGATCGCGCTCGCGCTTTGCGTCACTTGGCAAAAGCGCACCTCCCCTTGCTGGGATCCACCTGGCCGCCGAGCGGCAGCAGGATGTCGCTGCCGGCCGGGCCGTTGATCTTGATCGTCACGGAGCAGAAGTAAATGTTGAAGAACGACCCGTACGCACCGAGTGCGGCCAGCCGAAGGTAGTCCTCACCGAGCTGTTCGATGTCGTTGTTGACCTCCGCCTTGCGGTTGTCCAGCTCGGTGGCCAGCGGCCTGGTGTTTTCTAAGATGCCCTGCAGCGGCCGGCGCGAATTCTGCAGCAGCTCGGTCAAATCCGTCGTCGTCGAGGCCAGCGGCGGGATGGCGCCCGCGATGTCGTCCTTGTTCTTGGCCAGCCCGCTGATCAATTGCTGCAACTGGTCGACGCTGGTCGAAAACTGGGCGCTGCGCTGATCGACGGTCTTGAGCACGGTGTTGAGGTTGTTGATCACATCACCGATGAGCTGGTCGCGCTGGCCCAGCGCCGACGAGAACGCGCTGGTGTCGGCCAACACGTTGGACAACGCGCCGCCCTGGCCCTGCAGCAGCTCGATGACGGCGCTGCTGATCGTGTTGACCTTGTCCGCATCCAGACCCTTGAGCACCGGCCGCAGGCCACCCAGCAGCGCGTCGAGATCCAGTGCGGGCTGGGTGTGTTGGGAGTTGATGGTCGCGCCCGGCGGCAGCTTGCGCAGCTCCCCCGGCCCCGAGGTGATCTCCAAATATCGGTCGCCGACCAGGTTTTCGTAGCGGATCACCGCCCGCGTCGACGAATACAGCGTGTAGCGCCTGTCGATCCCGAACGCCACATCGATGGTGTTGTCCGGGTTGAGCTTGACGCCGGATACCGCACCGACCGGGACGCCGGCGATGCGGACCTTCTGACCCGACTTCAGCCGCGACACGTCGGTAAACGTTGCGTGGTACGTGCTTTCGGGACCGAACCGGAACTCGCCGAAGACCACCACCAGCGCCGCGGACACCAGCAGCATGGCGGCCGCGAAGATGCTGACCTTGATCATCATCGAGCGGTGCGAGGGCATGGTTCCGGCCGCCATCAGAAGTCGTCCCGTTCCGCGAAGGCGCCGTGGAACAAGAACTGCAGTGTCGACGGCGCGTCAAACTGCAACTCCGTGAACGGCTCGTACGGGATGTTGGCGTTGTCGGTGACCAGGAACGGGGCGCGGTAGAAGGATCCACCGGTCTGCTTGGTCGGGATATCCGGCAGCCCGCGGCAGTTGGGACCACCCGAGGCGTTGACGATGGGCAGCGACTCCGGGTAGGTGTACGACGGCGCGCCGAGCACGAAGCTCGACGACGTGAACAGGCCCGCCTTGCGGACACCGATCAGCGGGGCGAATTCCTTGATACCGCGCTCGATGCCGGCGAACAGGCAGCCGAATTCCGGCGAATAGTCGGCGGCCACCTTCAGCGGTGCCCGCAACCGGTTGATGGCGTCGATGAAGTTCTGTTCGGCCGGGGCCAACGTCTCGTAGGCGTTGTTGGATAGGCCGATCGTCGCCAGCAAGGTGTCATTGAGGTTGTTCTGCTGGTCGACGACGGTCTTGTTGATCGTCGGCAGGTTGTCGAAGACCGTGTTCAGGTCTGGGGCGGCGTCGGCATAGTTGTTGGCGACGATCGCCGTCTTGCGGAAGTCCTCCTGCAGCGCGGGCAGCTTCGGATTCGTCTGGCGCGTCAGGGTGTCCAGGCCCGTCAGGATGCCGCCGAAGTCGTCACCGTGACCGCGCAGGCCTTCGGACAGCGCGCTCAGTGTCCCGTTGAGTTCGACCGGGTCGATCTTGTGCAACAGGTCGATCAGCGACTGGAAGAGCGTGTTCACCTCCAGCTGCACCGAGGAGGCGGCGACGTGGGCGTCCGGGCGCAGCGAGGTCGGCGAAGGGTTCTGCGGCGGAATGAATTCCACCGCCTTGGCGCCGAAGATGGTGTTTCCCGCGATGTGCACCGTGGCGTTCGAGGGGATGAAATGCATGTCGTTGCTGTTGATGCCCAGCGTCAGCCGGGCCTGGTCACTGGCGTAGTCGATGGTCTCGACCTTGCCGATCTGGATGCCCCGGTACTTGACCTTGGCGCCCTTCTCCATCACCAGCCCGGCGCGCGGAGCCGAGACGGTGACCTTGTCGATCGAGGCGAAAGCCGCTGTGTAGGAAAGGTAAGTGATGACTGCGAACGCCAGTATCAGGCCGGCCAGCACCGCGGCTGCCAGCCGGACGTGGGTGCGTCGCGTGTCGGTTTCTGCCATGTCCTTTAAGCGGTCCTGTTATCCGGAGAGGTTGAAGTTACCGGACGCGCCGTACACGGCGAGTGAGATGAACAATGTGATGACGACGACGACGATCAGCGAGGTGCGCACGGCCTGGCCGACCGCGATGCCGACGCCGACCGGCCCACCGCTTGCGTTATAGCCGTAGTAGGTATGGACGAGCATCACAGCGATGGACATCACGATCGCCTGCAGGAACGACCACAGCAGGTCCGACGGGATGAGGAAGGTATTGAAATAGTGGTCGTAGAGACCTTTTGACTGCCCGTTGATGTACACGGTGGTGAAGCGGGCCGCGAAGAAAGCGGCGAGCACCGACAGCGAGTACAGCGGAATGATCGCGATCAGTCCGGCGATCAGGCGGGTGGACACCAGGTAGGACACCGATTCCACCGCCATGCATTCGACGGCGTCGATCTCTTCGGACACCCGCATGGCGCCCAGCTGGGCGGTGGCACCGGCACCGATGGTGGCGGCCAACGCGATTCCGGCGATCACCGGCGCGACGACGCGAACGTTGAGGAACGCCGACAGGAACCCGGTCAGCGCCTCGATCCCGATGTTGCCCAGCGACGAGTAGCCCTGCACCGCGATGACCCCGCCGGAGGCCAGGGTCAGGAAGGCGGCGACGCCCACGGTGCCGCCGATCATGACCAGCGCCCCAGCGCCCATGGTCATTTCGGCGATCAGCCGGACCGTCTCCTTGCGGTACTTGGTGATCGCGTGGGGGACATGGCGCACGGTGTGGCCATAGAACAAGGCCTGCTCACCGAAGTCATCGACCGGCCCCTGCAACCGGGAGGCGAGGTTGCGCAGCCGGTAGGTGACGTCGTAGCTCATCGTGTACTCACTTCGCCGAGATCCGTACGCCGATGGCCGTCATCACCACGTTGATGACGAATAGACAGATGAACGCGTAGACGACGGTTTCGTTGACTGCGTTGCCGACGCCCTTGGGTCCGCCCTTGACGGTCAGGCCGCGGTAACAGCCGACCAGCCCGGCCATCACGCCGAACAGCAGCGCCTTGACTTCGGCAAGAACCAGCTCGCGCAGCCCGGTGAGGACGGTCAGCCCGTTGATGAACGCACCCGGGTTTACGCCCTGCAGGAAGACGGAGAACACGTAGCCACCGGACAAGCCGATGGCGCACACCAAACCGTTGAGCAAGAGCGCGACGACCGTGGAGGCCAATACCCGCGGGACCACCAGGCGCTGAATCGGGTCGATGCCGAGCACCCGCATCGCGTCGATCTCTTCGCGGATGGTCCGCGCACCGAGGTCGGCACAGATCGCGGTGGCACCGGCGCCCGCCACGACGAGCACGGTCACCACCGGACCCAACTGGGTGATGGTGCCGAATGCCGTTCCCGCCCCGGACAAGTCGGCGGCGCCGATCTCGCGCAGCAGGATGTTGAGGGTGAACGCCACCAGCACGGTGAAGGGGATGGACACCAGCAGGGTCGGAACCAGCGACACGCGCGCGATCATCCAGGTCTGTTCCAGGAACTCGCCCAGTTGGAAGGGTCGGCGGAAAGTTTCACGACCGGTGGCGATCATCATTTCGAAAAACCCGCCGACGGCGCGGGCGGGAACCGCAAGTTGTTCCTTCAACTCGGCTACCCCCCTCAGCTGCTCGCGGCGAAGTCTGTGCGTCGCCTTAGCGGTGTCTTCCGTCGCATGCGGCTCGGTGTGAGCCGGATCATATTAACCCAGAACAAGTTAATGGTGTCAACGAACAGTATTTCTTTGTCTGAAACGTTAATTTGCCAGGTCAGACACCATCGCAATGTCTCAAACTGACACAGGTTCTACCTGCCGATTCCCCCCCGTAAAGTAACCTCACACGGTTATTGCTCCATTAGCCCGACCGCGGAAAAGTTCCGTTCCGGATCGCGCCCAGCAAAGTACTGTTGCAGCGTCTCGCTCAGTTGCGCGGGCTCCCACGCGGCCCCCTCGGCGCTGAACCTGTGCTCCGCGGTCGGCGCCGCCACCAACGTCACTTGCGGGCCGTACACGATGAACACCTGGCCGTTGACTTCCGCGGCCGCCGGCGATGACAAGAACTTCACCAGGCTGACCACGTGCTCGGGCGACAGCGGGTCGACCCCGCCCGCCTCCACTTCCGGTGCGGCACCGAAGACGTCGGCCGTCATGGCGGTGCGGGCGCGCGGACAGATCGCGTTGGCGCACACGCCGTAGCGGCCCAGCGCCCGCGCGGCCGTCAGGGTGAGGGAGATGATGCCGGCCTTGGCCGCACCGTAATTGGCCTGCCCCACCGGGCCGACCAGCCCCGCCTCGGACGCGGTGTTGACCAGGCGGCCGAAGACGGTTCCGCCCGCCTCCTTGGCCTTCGAGCGCCAATAGGTCGCCGCGTTGCGGGTCAGTAGGAAGTGGCCACGCAGGTGCACCGCGATGACGAGGTCCCACTCCTCGTCGGACATGTTGAACAGCATCCGGTCGCGGGTGATGCCGGCGTTGTTGACGACGACGTCCAGCCCGCCCAGGCCGTCGGCGGTGGCGACCAATTCGTCGGCGGTCGCGCGCTCGCTGATGTCGCCGGTGACCGCGACGGCCTTGGAACCCGCCGAGTTGATCTCATCGATGACGTCGGAGGCGTCCAGCGCGGCGGCGATGTCGTTGACGACGACGGTGGCGCCGGCTCGAGCCAGGCCAAGCGCTTCGGCCCGCCCCAGCCCCGCGGCGGCACCGGTCACCACCGCGACCTTTCCGGAGAGATCGGTCGCGTTCGTGCTGCTAGTCAATTTATGAATACCTCTAGTTTCGTCAAGACGCTCTAGCGCTCGGGTCAGTCTTCGCGCAACAGCGCGGCTCGCGGGCATTCGGCGATCGCCTGCTCGGCCAGCTGCTCCTGGTCGGCGGGGATCGGATCGAGCTTGACGACGGCGTAATCCTCGTCGTCCAGGTCGAAGATATCCGGCGCGATTCCCAAGCACACAGCATTGCCTTCGCACCGGTCGTGGTCGACGATCACCCGCACAGCACCCTCCTTGCAGCTGGCCCTCACTTGAGCACGAGCCCCATCAGTATGTAGGACCACCATAGGGCCCGGATACCGCTGGGGAAACGGTCGCTGGAATCTCAGACTAGAACGTGTTACAACCGGGAAGACGAATGGGTAGTCGTCGGCCGAGTAACGTCGGCTAATCGAGGCGAGTCAGGTTAACAAAGGACGGCTGGAATGCGCATCAGTTACACCCCTGAACAGGAGGAGCTGCGTCGCGAGCTGCGGTCGTACTTCACCAAACTCATGACGCCCGAGCGTCGCGAGGCACTGACCTCCTCCGGCGACGGCGAGGTCGGCACCGGCACCGCGTATCGCGACACCGTCGCCCAGATGGGCAAGGACGGCTGGCTCACCCTGAACTGGCCCAAGGAGTACGGCGGCCAGGACCGCTCCCCGATGGACTCGCTGATCTTCACCGACGAGGCGGCGATCGCCGGCGTCCCGGTGCCGTTCCTGACGATCAACAGCGTGGCGCCGACCATCATGGCGTTCGGCACCGAGGACCAGAAGAAGTTCTTCCTCCCCAAGATCGCCGCCGGCGAGCTGCACTTCTCCATCGGCTACTCCGAACCCGGCGCCGGCACCGACCTGGCGAACCTGCGCACCACCGCCGTCCGTGACGGCGACGAGTACGTCATCAACGGCCAGAAGATGTGGACCAGCCTGATCGCCTACGCCGACTGGGTCTGGCTGGCCGTGCGCACCAACCCCGACGCCAAGAAGCACCGCGGCATTTCGATGCTGACCGTGCCGACGACCGCCGAGGGTTTCTCCTGGACGCCCGTGCACACCATGGCCGGCGTGGACACCAGCGCCACCTATTACTCCGACGTGCGGGTCCCGGTGACCAACTTGATCGGCGAGGAGAACGGCGGCTGGAAGCTGGTCACGAACCAGCTCAACCACGAACGCGTCGCCCTGGTATCGCCCCAACCGATCTTCTTGGCCCTGCGCGAGGTTCGCGAGTGGGCGCAGAACACCAAGGACGACGGCGGCGCCCGGCTGATCGACTCGGAGTGGGTGCAGCTCAACCTCGCCCGCGTGCACGCCAAGGCCGAGGTGCTCAAGCTGATCAACTGGGAGCTGGCGTCGTCGAACAGCGAGTCGCTGTCGCCGGCCGATGCGTCGGCGGCCAAGGTGTACGGCACCGAGCTGGCGACCGAGGCGTACCGGCTGCTGATGGAGGTGCTCGGCACGGCGGCGACGCTGCGCCAGGATTCACCGGGAGCCCTGCTGCGCGGCCGGGTCGAGCGGATGCACCGGGCGTGCCTGATCCTGACCTTCGGCGGCGGCACCAACGAAGTGCAGCGCGACATCATCGGCATGGTCGCCCTCGGCCTGCCCCGCAACCGCTGAGCCTCCTCGTCGGAAAGGACGAACATCGATGGACTTCTCGACAACCGAAGCGGCGAACGATCTCGGCGGCCTGGTGGACACGATCGTCAGTTCTGTGTGCACACCGGAGCACCAGCGCGAGCTCGACAAGCTCGACCAACGGTTCGACCGCGAGCTGTGGGGCAAGCTCGTCGACGCCGGCATCCTGACCAGCGCCTCGGCCACCTCGGTGGGCGGCGACGGTTTCGGTGTGCTCGAACAGGTCGCCATCTTGGTGGCGTTGGGCCACCAGCTGGCGGCCGTGCCCTACCTCGAGTCGGTGATGCTCGGCGCCGGCGCGCTGGCCCGCTTCGGCACCGAGGAGCTGCAACAGCAGTGGGCCGCCCCGGCGGTCAGCGGCGAGAAGATCCTCGCCGTGGCGCTGCTGGGCGAGATGGGTGAGGGTCCGGTGCAGGCCGCCCGCGCCGGTGAGGGCTACCGTCTCACCGGCACCCGCACCCAGGTCGGCTTCGGGCCGGCCGCCGATGCCTTCCTGGTTCCGGCCCAGACCGACTCCGGCACCGCCGTTTTCGTCGTCGCCGCCGACGACCCCGGCGTTTCGGTGACCCCGCTGGAGACCACCGGCCTGGGCAGCGTCGGACACCTGACCCTGGACGGGACCCAGGTCGATGGCACCCGCATGGTCGGCGGCGCCGAGGTGGTCGTCTGGCTCGACACGCTGTCGGCCTTGGGCCGCAGCGCGTTCCAGCTGGGGGTGCTCGAACGCGGCCTGCAGCTCACCGCCGAATACGCCCGCGAGAGAGAGCAATTCGATCGCCCGATCGGCAGCTTCCAGGCGGTGTCCCAGCGCCTCGCCGACGGCTACATCGACGTCAAGGGCTTGCGGCTCACGCTCACCCAGGCGGCCTGGCGCGTCTCCGAGGATGTGCCCGCCGACATCGACGTGGCCAGCGCGGCGTTCTGGGCCGCCGACGCCGGGCACCGGGTGGCGCACACCATCGTGCACGTGCACGGCGGTGTCGGCGTCGACACCGATCACCCGGTGCACCGCTACTTCCTGGCCGCCAAGGAGACCGAATTCGCGCTGGGCGGGGCCACCGGTCAGCTGCGCCGGATCGGCCGTGAGCTGGCGGAAACCCCTGCCTGACTTCGTGCTTCCGCCCGACCCGACGGTCACCAAACTGCTGGTGCCGCTGGCCGAGATCGACGACCGGGGCGTCTACTTCGAAGACTCGTACACCAACTGGCGGGATCACCTGCGCAACGCCGCCGCGATCGCGTCGGCGTTGCGCGACCGCCTGGACCCGGCGAAGCCACCCCACATCGGTGTGCTGTTGGAGAACACGCCGTTCTTCTCGGCGATGCTGGCCGCGGCCGGCATGTCCGGCATCGTGCCGGTGGGACTGAACCCGGTGCGCCGCGGCGAAGCGCTGGCCCGAGACATCGCCCACGCCGACTGTCAAGTGGTGCTGGCCGATTCGGGTTCGGCCGCCGCGTTGGGCGACATCGACCACGTGAACGTCGACTCGACGGAGTGGGCCGACGAAGTGGCCGCGCACGGCGGCGCCGAGCCGCGTTTCCAATCCGCAACGGCGGACGACCTTTTCATGCTGATCTTCACCTCGGGCACCAGCGGCGAGCCGAAGGCGGTGAAGTGCAGCCATGGCAAGGTCGCGATCGCGGGCGTGACCATGACCCAGCGATTCGACCTCGGCCGCGACGACGTCTGCTATGTGTCGATGCCGCTGTTCCACTCCAACGCGGTGCTGGTCGGCTGGGCGGTGGCGGCGGCGTGCCAGGGCTCACTGGCGTTGCGGCGCAAGTTCTCCGCCTCCAATTTCCTGGCCGACGTCCGCCGCTTCGGTGCCACCTACGCCAACTATGTCGGCAAGCCCCTGTCCTATGTGCTGGCCACCCCGGAGCGGCCCGACGACGCGGACAATCCGCTGCGGGCGGTGTACGGCAACGAGGGCGTGCCCGGCGACATCGAGCGCTTCGGTCGCCGGTTCGGCTGCGTGGTCCAGGACGGGTTCGGTTCCACCGAGGGCGGGGTGGCGATCGCGCGCACCCCGGACACCCCGGACGGCGCACTGGGTCCGCTCCCGCAGGGCGTCGACATCGTCGACCCCGACACCGGTGAATCCTGCCCGCCGGGCGTGGTCGGCGAGCTGGTGAACACCGCGGGCCCCGGCCGCTTCGAGGGTTACTACAACGACGAGGCAGCCGAGGCCGAGCGGATGGCGGGCGGGGTCTACCACACCGGCGACCTGGCCTACCGCGACGACGCCGGCTACGCGTACTTCGCGGGGCGCCTGGGTGATTGGATGCGCGTCGACGGGGAAAACCTGGGCGCCGCGCCGATCGAGCGAGTGCTGCTACGCTACCCCGACGTGACGGAGGTGGCCGTGTACGCGGTGCCGGATCCGGTGGTGGGTGACCAAGTGATGGCGGCGGTCGTGATGGCCCCGGGGACCGAGTTCGATGCCGAGAAGTTTCGCGCCTTCCTGGCCGAGCAGCCCGACCTGGGGCCCAAGCAGTGGCCGTCGTACGTGCGGGTCAGCGCCGAGCTTCCGCGCACGGTGACGTTCAAGGTGCTCAAGCGCCAGCTGGCGGCCCAGGGCGTCGACTGCGGGGATCCGGTGTGGCAGGTTCGCCGGTAGCGACATGACTTCCCGGCCCTTGGAGACCGCGCTCGAAGCGAGCTTTGATCAGCTGTGCGCCGCGATGCCGGCGGAGGTCGGGGTCGCGATCGCCCGGCCCGATCGCACCTATTCGCTGGGCCGGTGGTGGTCCGGTGTCGCATGGTCGACGATCAAGGTGCCGTTGGTGATTGCGGCGCTGCGCAGCGATTGGTTGCGGGCCAAGGACCTGGCCGTAGCGGCCATCACCGAATCCGACAACCGCGCATCGGAGCAACTGTGGTCGCACTTGGGCGATCCGCAGGAGGCCGCACGGCGGGTGCAGGGTGTGATCGCCGAGGGCGGTGACACCGCCACCGTGGTCGAATCCCGCCGGCTCCGGCGCGGGTACACGGCGTTCGGCCAGACGCAGTGGACCCTGCAGCGGCAGGCCCGGTTCGCGGCCGAACTGCCCTCCATCCCCGATTCGGCCGACGTGATCGACTTGATGCAGCGCCTCACCAGCGGCCACCGCTGGGGCCTGGCCGCGAAAGGCTTTGCGGCCAAGGGCGGTTGGGGGCCCGGCACGCAGGGCGACTACCTGGTGCGCCAGTTCGGCATCGTGCCCACGGCCTCGGGGCAATGGGGCGTGGCCCTGGCGGCCAGGGTCCACGACGGGGTGATGGAGACGGGCGTCGACGTCCTCAACTCCATGTCGGAGTGGGTCCTCGGCCGGCTTCCGGGGCTAGCCCGTTATTGACGGCACCACCGCGTCGATCAGGTGCGGCCCGGGTTCGTTCAACGCCCGCCGCAGCGCGTCGGCGAGTTCCTCGCCGGTGGTGACGCGGCGCGCCGGGACCCCCATCCCCTCGCTGATCTTGACGAAATCCATTGTGGGGCGCGACAAGTCGAGAAGGTCGAGGGCCTTCGGCCCGGGCGCCGATCCGGCCCCGACCCGGGCCAACTCGATGCGCAGGATGTCGTAGGCGCTGTTGTCGTAGATGACGGTCGTCACGTTCAGTTGTTCGCGCGCCTGAGTCCACAACCCCGAAATCGTGTACATCGCCGACCCGTCGGATTCCAGGCACAGCACCGCCCGATCGGGGGCGGCGACCGCGGCCCCGACCGCGGTCGGGATCCCGTAACCGATCGCCCCGCCGGTCAGCGTCAGCCAGTCATGGGCCGGTGCCCCCGCCGTGGCCTGGGCCAGCAGCACACCGGAGGTGTTCGACTCGTCGACGACGATCGCCCCTTCCGGCAGCAGCGCCCCGATGACGTCGGCCGCCGACGCCGACGTCAGGGGACCACTCGGCAGTTGGGGGCGCGCCGCAACCGCCACGGGCGCAACGGTTCCGGGCGCCACCTCGTCGGCCACCGCGGCCAACGCCTCGGCGGCGCCGCTGTGCCCGGCGAGCAGATGCACCTCGCAGCCGGCCGGGACGAGGTCGCTGGGCATGCCCGGGTAGGCGAAGAAGGACACCGGCGACTTGGCGCCCGCCAGCACCAGATGCTTGGCGCCGTCCAGCTGGGCGGTCGCGGCCTCGGCGAAATAGGCGAGCCGCTCGACGGCGGGGACGCCGGCGCCGCGCTCGAGCCGGGTCGGGAACGTCTCACACAACACGCGGGCCCCGGTCGCCTCCGCGATGCGGGTGGCCGCGGCGAGTCCGGGACCGCGGGTGGCGTCGCCGCCGACCATGATCACCGTGGGTTCCCCGGAGCGCAGCACCTCGATCACCTCGAACGCCAGCCGCGGCTCGGCCCCCGCCGGCTCCGCGGGCACCGTCCCGGCGGGTTGCGCCCCGTCCGACCACGACACATCGGCGGGCAGGATCAGGGTCGAGATCTGCGAGCCCGCGCGGCTGGCGGCGATCGCCTCCGCGGTGTCGGACGCGACGTCCGCCGTCTGCTCGGTGCGGCGCACCCACCCCGAGACCGTGCCGGCGAGTGCGTCGATGTCGGATTCCAGTGGGGCGTCGTACTTTTTGTGGTACGTGGCGTGATCGCCGACGACCACCACCATCGGCACCTGGGCCCGCCGGGCGTTGTGCAGGTTCGCCAGGCCGTTGCCCAGGCCGGGGCCCAGGTGCAGCAGCACCGCCGCGGGCCGGCCGGCGATGCGGGCGTAGCCGTCGGCCGCGCCGGTGGCCACGCCCTCGAACAGGGCCAGCACCCCACGCATTCGCGGGACGGTGTCCAGGGCGGCGACGAAGTGCATCTCCGAGGTGCCCGGGTTCGCAAAGCACACGTCGACACCGCCGTCGACCAGCGTGTTGATCAAAGCCTGGGCACCGTTCACGTGTTTGCCTCCAGTTTGAAAACGCGCTCGGCGTTGCCGTGCAAGAAGTCTCGGCGGCCCTCGTCGGACAGGCCGAGTTCGTCGAGTCCCGCCAGGGCGTGCGTGTGGCTCATCATCGGGTAGTTGGTCCCGAACAGCACTTTGCGTTGTCCCGTACCGGTTTTCATGAACCGGACCAGCTCTGGCGGCAGCCGGCGCAGCGTGTAGGCGGACGTGTCGATGTAGACGTTTTCGTGCTTGCGCGCGACGGCGACCATCTCCTCGGTCCACGGATAGCCGACGTGGCCGCCGACGATCACCAGCTCGGGAAAGTCGAGGGCGACCTGATCGATGTAGGGAATCGGGCGGCCGGTCTCCGACGGCCGCAGCGGCCCGGTGTGGCCCACCTGGGTGCAAAACGGCACGCCTTGCTCCACGCATTCGGCGAACAACGGATAGTAGCGGCGGTCGGTGGGCGGGGCGTTCCACAACCACGGCACCACCCGAAGGCCGAGGAATCCTTCTGCCACGCGGCGCCGCAGCTCGCGAACCGCTTCCATCGGCCGATCCAGGTCGACGGTGGCCAGCCCGCCAAACCGGTTCGGGTGCAGGCGGATCCACTCGGCAACCTCTTCATTGGAGATCAGATCCTGCCCGCCCGGGCCGCGCCACGCACTGAGCAGACCGAACCGGACGCCCGCGGCGTCCATCGCCTCGATGCTGGCCCCGATCGGGACGTCGGCGTCCGGTATCCAATCCCCGGTCCAGCGCCGCAGGGATGCCAGCATGTCGCTGCGCAGGAACCGCGCAGTGGGGTGCTGCATCCACACATCGACCGTCATCGAGGTCCAACAGTAGACGGACGTTACGCGGCCAGTGCCGCGCGGGCGGCAGCCTGCGTCTGACGCGCGTACCCGCCGCCGAACAGCACGACGTGCGCCAGCAACGGAAAGAGTTGATGCAGCCCGACCCGGTCGCGCCAACCCGGTTTCAGCGGCCGCACCCGCTGGTAGCCGTCGAGGACCGCGTCGTGGTGCGGGCAGCCGAACAGGGCGAGCATCGCCAGGTCGGTCTCGCGGTGGCCGGCGTGCGCGGCCGGGTCGATCAGCACCACCCCGTCGGGTGTCCACATCACGTTGCCGCTCCACAAGTCACCGTGCAGCCGGGCGGCCGAATCGTCGTCGTCGAAGTCACCCGCGCGGCAACGCGCCACGACGGAGTCGATCGCGTCGCGAGTCGACGCGTCCAGCCGCGGCGCCGCCAGCTCCGCCATCGGGGTCAGCCGCTCCTCGGCGTAAAAGTCCCCCCAGCGCGGGTGCCGCCGCAACGACATCGGCAGCGGCTGGGACAGCGGGCCGAAGAACCCGGGCCCGTCCCAGCCGTCGGGGCCGGCCCCGAAGGCCGGCGCGCCGGCGTCGTGCGTCACCGCGAGCCGGCCACCGAACGCCCGCGCCGCCTCCGCGGTCGGTGGCACGGAATCAAGCCGGCCCAGGATCAGGCTCGTCGCGTCGACGGAGAGCACCCGCGCGCACGGCGCTCCGCCGTCGACGCCGGAGAGCCAGCGCAGGCCCGCGGCCTCCCACGCGAAGTACCCGGCCGGGGCGTTCGGGTGGTGCTTGACGAATTCGGTCAAGCGCTCACGTGAGCGGCGTGCACGTCGTCGGCGGGGCGCGCCTCGGTCTGCTCTTTGGCCCAGCGGTAGTCCGGTTTGCCGGCCGGGGAGCGCTTCACCTCGTCGACCAGCCAAAGGCTGCGCGGCACTTTGTATCCGGCGATTTCGGAGCGCACGAAGCGGTCCAGTTCGGCCAGCGAGGGCTTGGACCCCGGCCGCGCCTGCACGACGGCGGCGACGTGCTGCCCGTATCGGGGATCGGGCACGCCGACCACCAGCGCGTCGAAGACGTCGGGGTGGCCCTTGAGCGCCGCCTCAACCTCCTCGGGGTAGATCTTCTCGCCGCCGCTGTTGATCGACACCGAGCCGCGGCCCAGCATCGTGACGGTGCCGTCGTCCTCGACCAGCGCCCAGTCGCCGGGGATCGCATACCGGACGCCGTTGATGGTCTTGAATGTCTCGGCGGTCTTCTTCTCGTCCTTGTAATAGCCGACCGGAATGTTGCCCTTCTTGGCGATGAAGCCGCGCACTCCGGAGCCGGGCTTGACCTCGTTGCCCTCCTCGTCGAGCACCACGGTGCGGTGGTCGATGGTCACCCGGGGGCCGCCGGCGTGCGGCGCGTCCTTGGCGACGATGCTGGTGCCGCCGAAGCCGGTCTCCGAGGAGCCGATGGAGTCGGTGATCACCCGGTTCGGCAGCAGTTCGAGCAGCTTCTCCTTGATGCTCGGCGAGAACAGTGCGGCGGTGCTGGCGAGCAGGAACAGCGAGGACAGGTCGTACTCGTTCCCCTCGTCCTGGTGGGCCAGCAGCGCATCGAGCAGCGGCCGCGCCATCGCGTCGCCGGTGAAGAACAGCAGGTTCACCTTGTGCTCGTGGATGGTGCGCCACACCTCGTCGGCGTTGAATTCCGGTGCGAGCACGGTGGTTTGGCCCGAGAAGATCGACATCCAGGTGGCCGACTGGGTGGCGCCGTGGATCATCGGCGGGATCGGGTAGCGGACCATCGGCGGGTTGGCGGCGGCGGCCTTGGCCAGGTCGTACTCGTCGGCAACGAATTCGCCTGTGGCGAAGTCGGTTCCGCCGAAGAGCACCCGGTAGATGTCCTCGTGGCGCCACATCACGCCCTTCGGGAAGCCCGTCGTGCCACCCGTATACAGCAGGTAGATGTCGTCGGCGCTGCGCTCGCCGAAGTCGCGCTCGGGTGAGCCCTGCGCGATCGCGGAGTAGAACTCGACGCCGCCGTAGCGCTGGAAGTCGGCGTCGCTGCCGTCCTCGATGACCAGGATCGTCTTGACGTTCGGGGTGTCCGGCAGCACGTTGGCCACCCGGTCGGAGTACTGGCGCTCGTGGACCAGGGCGACCATGTCGGAGTTGTCGAACAGGTAGCGCAACTCGCCCTCGACGTAGCGGTAGTTGACGTTCACCAGGATGGCGCCCGCCTTGACGATGCCGAGCATCGCGATGACGATCTCGATGCGGTTGCGGCAGTACAGCCCCACCTTGTCGTCCTTCTTCACCCCCTGATCGATCAGGTAGTGGGCGAGGCGGTTGGCCTTCTCCTCCAGCTGGGCGTAGGTGAGCTTCTCGTCGCCGCAGATCAGGGCGACACGGTCCGGCACGGCGTCGATGGCGTGCTCTGCGAGATCGGCAATATTCAGGGCCACGGCCACCAAATTAGAACGTGTTACATTTCCTGACAAGTTCGTGCTCAATGTCGAGGGAGAGGCGGTAGCCGTGGCTGAGGCTCCAGCAAACGAGGAATCGGGCCAAGACGCCCTGGTGGAACAGCGCGGTCACACCCTGATCGTGACGTTGAACCGGCCGCACGCCCGCAACGCCCTGAGCACCGAAATGATGGAAATCATGGTCCAGGCCTGGGACCGCGTCGACAACGATCCGGACATCCGCTGCTGCATCCTGACCGGGGCCGGTGGCTACTTCTGCGCGGGCATGGACCTCAAGGCGGCAACGAAGAAGCCGCCGGGTGAATCTTTCAAGGACGGCAGCTACGACCCGTCGCGAATCGACGCGTTGCTCAAGGGACGCCGGCTCACAAAACCCCTCATCGCGGCCGTCGAGGGACCCGCGATCGCCGGCGGCACCGAGATCCTGCAGGGCACCGACATCCGCATCGCCGGCGAGAGCGCCAAGTTCGGCATCTCCGAGGCCAAGTGGAGCCTGTACCCGATGGGCGGATCGGCCGTGCGGCTGGTGCGGCAAATCCCCTACACGGTCGCCTGCGATCTGCTGCTGACCGGACGGCACATCACCGCCGCCGAGGCGAAGGAGATGGGCCTGATCGGGCACGTGGTGCCGGACGGTCAGGCGCTGTCCAAGGCGCTAGAGCTCGCAGACGTCATATCGGCTAACGGACCCCTCGCCGTGCAGGCGATCCTGCGGGCGATCCGCGAGACCGAGGGCATGCACGAGAACGAGGCGTTCAAGATCGACACCCAGATCGGCATCAAGGTCTTCCTGTCCGACGATGCCAAGGAAGGCCCCAGAGCGTTCGCCGAGAAGCGCAAGCCCAACTTCCAGAACCGCTGAGGACGCTTGCGCCGAGCGTGAACTCAGGGCGGGTTTCCAGCCGGATTTCCGCCAAGGGCTCACGCTCGGCGCGGTTGTCGGTAGCCGTAGACACACTGCCCGCGTGGCAGAACCATTCATCGGCAGCGAAGCGCTTGCGTCCGGCGCGCTGACCCGACACCGCCTGCGAACCCGATTCGCCGCAATCTGTCCCGACGTGTACTTCCCGCACGACGTGGAAATGAGCGCGAGGACGCGTGCCCATGCCGCCTGGCTCTGGTCGCGGCGACGGGGCATCGTCGCCGGACATTCCGCGTCGGCGCTGCACGGCGCCAAGTGGGTCGACGCCCGGAGGCCTGCTCAATTGCTGTACGAGCACCGTCGGCCACCGATCGGGATTCACACCTGGTCGGATCAGGTCTCCTTCGATGAAACCCAGCCGGTCGGCGGCATCGTCACCACCACGCCGGAACGCACCGCTTTCGACCTGGCCTGCCGATACCCCACCGGCACCGCGGTCGCCGCCATCGATGCGCTCGCCCGGGCCACCAACCTCAAGATTGCGGACGTCGAATTGCTCGCCGATCGTTACCCAGGCCGGCGGGGCGTTCGGCGCGCGAAGCGGGCGCTGACACTCGTCGACGCGGGCTCCGAGTCACCGCGCGAGACGTGGCTGCGGCTGCTGCTCATCGAGGCCGGCTATCCGCGGCCGCAGACCCAGATCCCGGTCTTCGGGGAGTACGGGGAGCTGATCGCCGTCCTCGATTTGGGTTGGGAGGACGCCAAAATCGCGCTCGAGTACGAAGGCGATCACCACCGAACGGACCGCAGGCAATTTCGAAGGGACATCGCCCGTTTCGAAGCGCTGCCGGAACTGGGATGGACCGCCATCCGGGTCACGGCCGAAGACACCCCAGGCGGCATCATCGCTCGGGTGGCCGCCGCTTGGGCGCGCCGAGCGTGAACTCAGGGCGGGTTCCGGCCGGATTTCCGCCCTGGCTTCACGTTCGGCGCACGAGAGGCCTCAGCCCAGCGGGGGGCCCGGCGTGAACGCCACCGGCATCTTCTCCAGGCCGGACACGAAGTTGGCCGGCCGCAAGGGCAGATCGGCGTCCGACGCCAGCCGCATGTCCGGCAGGCGCTGCAGCAGCCGGCTCTGCATGATGGACAGCTCCAGCCGGGCGAGCTGGTTGCCGAGGCAGAAGTGCGTCCCGAAACCGAAGGCGAGGTGGTTGTTCGGGTAGCGCTCGATGTTGAAGCTCTCCGGGTCGTCGAAGACCTTCTCGTCGAAGTTCGCCGACTCGAACAGCAGGATCATCTTCTCGCCCTGGTGCAGCTGGGTGCCGTGGAATTCGGTGTCGGCGGTGATCGTGCGCGCCATGTTCTTCACCGGCGCGGTCCAACGGAGCATCTCCTCGATCGCGTTGGGCAGCAGGCTCAGATCGGCCGCCAGGCGCCGGTGCTGATCCGGGTGCAGCAGCAGCTGCCGCGTCCCGCCGGACAGCGTGTGGCGCGTGGTCTCGTCGCCGCCGATCAGCAGCAGCAGCACCTCGGTGACGATCTGGTGGTCTTCGAGGTGCGAGCCCTCGACTTCGGCGTGCACGAGGACGCTGACCAGGTCGTCGGTCGGCTCCTTCTTGCGGGCCTCGATCATCCCCATCATGTATTGGCTGTAGGCCGCGAAGGCGTCCATGGTGACCTGGAAATCGGATTCCGCCGCGGTGCTGCTCAAGAAGCTCACCAGGTCGTCGGACCACTTGAGGAACATCTTGCGCTCTTCGGGCCGCACGCCGAGCATGTCGCCGATGACGGCCATGGGCAGCGGCGCCGCGAGGTCCCAGACGAAGTCACACTCACCGCGCTCGCAGACCGCGTCGATGAGCGTGTCACACAGCGAAACAATCTTGGCTTCAAGGTCTTTCACGCGCTTGCGGGTGAAACCGGAGTTGACGAGCTTGCGGCGCAACAGGTGTTGCGGGTCGTCCATCTCGATCATCATCTCGACGCCGTCTTGGTCGGGCCGAATGCCGCCCGCGTTGGAGAACAACTCGGGGTTGCGCTCGGCCTCGATCACGGCCTGATAGGTGGAGGCGGCCGCTAATCCGTTGCGATCCCGGAAGACCGGCTCGTTCTCGCGCATCCAGCGGTAGACGGGCCGGGAATCGCCCGCGTAGAAAGCGCCGTCGGTGAGGTCGACGTCGGGCCTCGTCATGGTCATGAGATCTCCTGAGCATCACCGAAGGTCATTTGGACGTTTTGAGCCGAACTGGACACTAGAGCGCGTTTTGGAAGACCCAGCGCCGCAAGCTCTTTCGAGTACGGATGATCGCCCAGCCGGACCCGCACTCCGCCGAAGCGGGTGCGCACGCCGTCCAGCGTGTGCTCGAAGGCGGTCTCGCGGGTGACGCCGTCGCGGTGTGAGTAGCTGCGCTGCTCTTGCTGGCGCGGGGTCAGCCGGAATGGCAGGCCGCGGCGAAAATCCATCCCGATCACCGGTTGGCCGTCGATGCTGAGATCGAAACTGAAATGCTCACCTTCGGTGACGGTGAACTCGCCCATAACCTTCGGGTAGCCCCAGATCTTGGTGCCCGCCTCCAAGGTGAATGCCTGGTCGACGGGCAGGTGGTGGATGAAGGCGCCGGCCGACTGCAACGCGCGCGGCCCGGAGGCCTTCGAACCGGGCGGGTTGACCATGACGCTCGTGCCGAACTCGTGGTACTGGCCCAGATCGCCGTCGATGTAGTGCATCAACATCAGGACGACGATCGCGCGGCCGGGCAGGTAGCGGCACACCTGCAGGCCGCTGTAGTCGATCATCTGTTGCGCGGCGTCGGCGTCGACCGAGAACATCGCCATGTGCTGATTTGCCCTGCGGATCCGCACCGGCATGGTCAGTACCGTGCCCGCGATAGTGTGCTGCGAGGCTGTCATCGGGCCACACTAGAACGCGTTCTAATCCCCTGGCAAGGATCGGCTAGATCAGCGTGGCGAGCTCCCTGATCTGCGCCTCGTTGCGTCCGTTGACCACCATCATGGTGACGCCGGCGGCCTCCCAGACCTTGACCTGCTCACGGACGTAGTTGATATCGCCGACGATCGCGGCGTCGTCGACCACCTCGTCGGGAATGATCTCCGCGGCCTTGTCCTTCTGGTTGCTGCGGAACAGCTTCGTCACGTCGTCGACCACCTCGGCATAACCCATCCGCCGGTACACGTCGGCGTGGAAGTTGGTGTCCTCGGCGCCCATGCCACCCATGTAGAGGGCCAGATAGGGCTTCATGGCCGCGAAGGCGGCGGCGCGGTCGTCGGTGATGACGATGTTCGCGGTCGCGCAGATCTCGAAGTCCTCGCGGCCGCGGCGCGCCCCGGGCCGGGCGAACCCCTCGTCGAGCCATTCGTTGTAGGTGTCGGCCATCCGCGGCGTGTAGAAGATGGGCAGCCAGCCGTCGCAGATCTCGGCGGCCAGCGCCACGTTCTTCGGCCCCTCGGCGCCCAGCATGATCGGGATGTCGGCGCGCAGCGGGTGGGTGATCGGCTTGAGCGGCTTGCCCAGGCCGGTCGTCTGCTCCCCGGTCAGCGGCAGCGGATAGTGCGGGCCGTCGCTGGTCACCGGCTTCTCCCGCGCCCACACCTGCCGCATGATGTCGATGTACTCGCGGGTGCGGGCCAGCGGCTTGGGGAACGGCCGGCCGTACCAGCCCTCGACCACCTGCGGGCCGGACACGCCGAGCCCGAGGATGTGCCGGCCGCCGGAGAGGTGGTCGAGCGTCAGCGCGGCCATCGCGGTCGCGGTCGGTGTGCGCGCGGACAGCTGGATCACCGAGGTGCCCAGCCGCAGCCGGTGCGTCGACGAGCCCAACCAGGCCAGCGGCGTGTAGGCGTCCGATCCCCACGCCTCGGCCGTGAACACGGCGTCGAACGCGGTCTCCTCGGCCGCGGCGACGAGTTCCGCGTGGTTCTCCGACGGCTGAGCGCCCCAATACCCGAGCTGCAACCCAAGCTTCATAGTCACTGACCTTCCGAAGGGACCCGATGTTGAAACCGTTCTTAGAACCTGTTCTACTCGATGGCGTGACAGCCAGCTCGAGCAGCCCGACCTTGACGGATCCCACGGAACCGCCACTCTCCGCGCCACTGACGTTGTCTTTCGACTACACCCGTTCGGTCGGCCCCACGCTAAGCAAGTTCTTCACCGCGCTGCGTGAACGCCACGTCCTGGGCGTGCGCGGATCGGATGGCCGGGTGCACGTACCGCCCGCGGAGTACGACCCGGTCACATACGAGCCGCTGGGCGAGATGGTGCCGGTGTCCAGCGTCGGCACCGTCGTGTCCTGGACCTGGCAGCCCGACCCGATAGAGGGCCAGCCGCTGGACCGTCCGTTCGCCTGGGCGTTGATCAAGCTCGACGGCGCGGACACCCCGCTGATGCATGCCGTCGACGCCGGCAGCCCCGACGCCATTCGGACCGGCGCCCGGGTGCATGTGCACTGGGCCGACGAACCGGTGGGCGCGATCACCGACATCGCCTACTTCGCGCTCGGGGAGGAAGCCGAGTCCGTGTCGGAAGCGGCTGCGGGCGAACAGGATCCGGTGACCATGATCGTCACACCCATCTCGCTGACGATTCAGCACACCGCCTCGCACGAGGAGAGCGCCTACCTGCGCGCGATCGCCCAGGGCAAGCTGTTGGGCGCCCGCACCGGAAAAGAGGGAAAGGTCTACTTCCCCCCGCACGGCGCGGACCCGGCCACCGGCCAGCCCACGACGGAGTTCGTCGAACTGCCCGACAAGGGCACCGTCACGACGTTCGCGATCATCAACATCCCGTTCCAGGGCCAGCGCATCAAACCGCCCTACGTGGCGGCCTACGTGCTGCTCGACGGGGCGGACATCCCGTTCCTGCATCTGGTCGCCGACGTCGACGCGCACGAGGTGCGGATGGGCATGCGCGTCGAGGCGGTGTGGAAACCCCGCGAGGAGTGGGGTTTTGGCATCGACAACATCGAGTACTTCCGGCCGACGGGTGAGCCCGACGCCGAATACGACACCTACAAGCACCACCTGTAAAGGGCACACCTACCAATGAGCGCTCGCAACGTTGCGGTCGTCGGCTTCGCCCACGCCCCACACGTCCGCCGCACCGACGGCACCACCAACGGCGTCGAGATGCTGATGCCGTGCTTCGCCCAGCTCTACGAGGACCTCGGAATCACCAAGGGCGACATCGGCTTTTGGTGCTCGGGGTCCTCGGATTACCTCGCCGGGCGGGCATTCTCGTTCATCTCGGCGATCGACTCGATCGGCGCGGTACCGCCGATCAACGAGTCGCACGTGGAGATGGACGCGGCCTGGGCCCTGTACGAGGCCTACATCAAGATCCTGACCGGCGAGGTCGACACCGCGCTGGTGTACGGATTCGGTAAGTCGTCGGCGGGCATTCTGCGGCAGATCCTTTCGCGGCAGACCGACCCCTACACCGTCGCCCCGCTGTGGCCGGATTCGATCTCCATGGCGGGCCTGCAGGCCCGCATCGGGCTCGACACCGGCAAGTGGACCGAAGAGCAGATGGCGCGTGTCGCGTTCGATTCCTTTGCCAACGCTCGCCGGGTGGACAACCTCGAGCCGACGATCAACGTCGCCGACCTGCTCGAGAGGCCGTTCTTCGCCGAGCCGCTGCGACGCCATGACATCGCCCCGATCACCGACGGCGCCGCCGCGATCGTGCTCGCGGCCGATGACCGGGCACGCGAGCTGCGGGAGAACCCCGCCTGGATCACGGGGATCGAGCACCGCATCGAAACCCCCGCGCTGGGTGCGCGCGACCTCACCGAGTCCCCGTCGACCAGGGCGGCGGCCAAAGTGGCCACGGGTGGCAAGACCGACAACCTCGACGTGGCCGAGATTTGCGCGCCCTTCACCCACCAGCACCTGATCATCGAGGAGGCCATCCGGATACCGGGGCCGACCAAGGTGAATCCGTCCGGCGGCGCGCTGGCCGCCAACCCCATGTTCGTCGCCGGCCTGGAGCGGATCGGGTTTGCGGCGCAACACATCTGGAACGGGTCGGCGCAGCGGGTGCTGGCGCACGCCACCAGCGGGCCCGCGTTGCAACAGAACCTGGTTGCGGTCATGGAAGGAAAGAACTGATGGCCGGTGCAGGTGCGCACCTAGCCGCGGTACTCGGTACCGGGCAGACGAAATATGTGGCCAAGCGCCAAGACGTTTCGATGAACGGCCTGGTGCGCGAGGCCATCGACCGGGCGCTGGCCGACTCCGGTTCCACCTTCGACGACATCGACGCCGTCGTGGTCGGCAAGGCGCCCGACTTCTTCGAGGGCGTCATGATGCCGGAGCTGTTCATGGCCGACGCCGTGGGCGCGACGGGCAAGCCGCTGATCCGGGTGCACACCGCGGGCTCGGTCGGCGGATCAACCGGTGTGGTGGCCGCCAGCCTGGTGCAGTCCGGGAAATACCGGCGCGTGCTGGCGATGGCGTGGGAGAAGCAGTCGGAGTCAAACGCCATGTGGGCGTTGTCGATTCCGATCCCCTTCATCAAGCCGGTGGGCGCCGGCGCGGGTGGGTACTTCGCCCCGCACGTGCGCTCCTACATCCGCAGGTCCGGCGCGCCGCTGAACATCGGCGCCATCGTCGCGGTCAAGGACCGGCTCAACGGGGCCCGCAATCCGCTGGCGCACCTGCACCAACCCGACATCACCGTCGAGAAGGTGATGGAGTCGCCCATGCTGTGGGACCCGATCCGTTACGACGAGACCTGCCCGTCGTCCGACGGCGCCGCCGCCGTCGTGATCGGCAACGAGGAGGCCGCCGAAGCCCGCCTGGCGCAAGGAAATCCGGTGGCGTGGATCCACGCCACCGCGTTGCGCACCGAGCCGCTGCAGTTCTCCGGGCGCGACCAGGTCAGCCCGCAGGCGGGGCGCGACGCGGCCGCCGCGCTGTGGAAGGCGGCCGGCATCACCAGCCCGATCGACGAGATCGACGCGGCCGAGATCTACGTACCGTTCTCCTGGTTCGAGCCGATGTGGTTGGAAAACCTCGGCTTTGCGCCCGAGGGCGAGGGCTGGAAGCTCACCGAGGCCGGCGAGACGGCGATCGGTGGACGGTTGCCCGTCAACCCGTCGGGCGGAGTGTTGTCGTCGAATCCGATCGGCGCCTCGGGCCTGATCCGGTTCGCGGAGGCGGCGATTCAGGTGATGGGCAAGGGTGGCGATCACCAGGTTCCGAACGCGCGCAAGGCGTTGGGACACGCCTACGGCGGCGGTTCGCAGTACTACTCCATGTGGGTGGTCGGTGCGGACAAGCCGAGGCCGGAAAAGGTCGGCGCCGATGGCTGAGCACCCCGCGCACGACGCCGGCCGGCGCTCGCGCGAGGCCGTAATCGCCAGGGACAAGGAGGCGTGGCTGGCGGTTTTCGCCGACGACGCCATCGTGGAGGACCCGATCGGCCCGTCGGCCTTCGATCCGGAGGGCAAGGGCCACCGGGGCCGCGACGCGATCGCGGCCTTCTGGGACAAGGCCATCGCCCCGACCAAGCGGATCGAGTTCGTCTTTCGCGACACGTACCAGTGCGGCAATGAGGAAGCCAACGTCGGCCACATCCTGATCACCCACGGCGACTATCAGGTGACCGCCGAGGGCGTCTTCACGTACAAGGCCAACGGCGAGGGCAAGCTGACCGCCCTGCGCGCGTACTGGGAGATGGACCGCGCGGCCGCGTCGGCCCGCAAGGTCTAAAGCGGCTCGAGCCCGGCCAGGTGCCGCTGCGCCAGCTCGCGATAGGCCTGCGGATTCACCTTGATCCACATCTCGGCGCCCGTTCCGGCGACCGGGCCCTTGATCTGTGCCGGCGAGCCGACCGCCAGCATGCCGGCGGGAATCTGGGTGCCGGCCGTCACCAACGAGTGGGCGGCGACCAGGCTGCGCGCGCCGATCACGGCGCCGTCGAGGACGGTGGCGTGGTTGGCGATCATCGCCTCGGAACCGACGTGCACCCCGTGAATGCAGCACATGTGCGCCACGGTGGCGCCCGGGCCGATGTCGACCGGTATGCCCGGCGGCGCGTGCAGCACCGACCCGTCCTGGACGTTCGCGCCCTCGCGCACCACGATGGGCCCGTAATCGCCGCGCAGCACGGTGTTGAACCACACCGACGCACCGGCCTCGACGACGACGTCGCCGATCAGGGTGGCGGTCGGGGCCACGAACGCGGTGGGGTCGACCCGCGGCGCCCGGCCTTCGAAAGCAAACAGCGGCATCGTCTAGATATACCCCGAGCGCCGAGGCGTCGCGGGAAAGCCCAGCCAGACTCGCCGTCGTTGCGCGGCGACACCGCAAAACTGTAACGTGTTCTAGTTAGAGGGGCAGTGAGTTGGAGGTGACAGGTGAGTACCGACACCAAGGCGGTCGGCATCCGGGAGATCGATCCCGGCGCATTGCCGACCAGGTACGCCCGGGGCTGGCATTGCCTCGGTGTGGCAAAGGACTTCCAGGACGGTAAGCCGCACTCCGTCGAGGCGTTCGGCACCAAGCTGGTGGTTTTCGCCGACTCGCAGGGCGACCTCAAGGTTCTGGACGGCTACTGCCGCCACATGGGCGGGGACCTGTCGGAAGGCACCATCAAGGGCGACGAGGTGGCCTGCCCGTTCCACGACTGGCGGTGGGGCGGCGACGGTCGCTGCAAGCTGGTGCCCTACGCCAAGCGCACGCCCAAGACGGCGCGCACCCGCTCGTGGACGACCGATGTGCGGGGCGGCCTGCTGTTCGTCTGGCACGACCACGAACAGAATCCGCCGGACCCCGCGGTCCGGATTCCCGACATCCCGGAAGCGGCCAGCGACGAGTGGACCGAATGGCGGTGGAACCGCATCCTGATCGAGGGGTCGAACTGCCGCGACATCATCGACAACGTCACCGACATGGCGCACTTCTTTTACATCCATTTCGGGTTGCCGACCTACTTCAAGAACGTCTTCGAGGGCCACATCGCCTCGCAGTACCTGCACAACGTGGGCCGGCAGGACGTCAATGACCTGGGCACCTCCTACGGCGAGGCGCACCTCGATTCGGAGGCTTCGTACTTCGGGCCGTCGTTCATGATCAACTGGCTGCACAACAGCTACGGCGGCTACAAGGCCGAGTCGATCCTGATCAACTGTCACTACCCCGTGACCCAGAACTCGTTCGTGCTGCAGTGGGGCGTCATCGTCGAAAAGCCCAAGGGCATGGACGAAGCCATGACCGACAAGCTCTCGCGGGTGTTCACCGAAGGCGTCAGCAAGGGCTTCCTGCAGGATGTCGAGATCTGGAAGCACAAGACCCGCATCGACAACCCGCTGCTGGTCGAGGAGGACGGCGCCGTCTATCAGCTGCGCCGCTGGTATCAGCAGTTCTACGTAGACGTGGCCGACATCCAGCCGGAAATGGTGGAGCGCTTCGAGATCGAGGTGGACACCACCCGCGCCAACGAGTACTGGAACGCCGAGGTCGAGGAGAACCTGAAGGCCAGGGACTCCGAAGACGTTCCGGCGGAGCAACACTGACCGACATGTCCGACGATCAGCCGGCGGTTCCCGACGTCGATCGGCTCGCTCGGTCGATGCTGCTGCTGCACGGCGATCATCACGACCACGACGACGCGCCCGCCCGCAATGGCGGCTCCGGATCCTGGTCGAAGTCGAGGGATTTCGCCAACGATCCGCAACGCGCGGCCGCCGTAGCCGAGGCCAGTCGCGCCGACCGCGAGCGCTACCTCAGCTCGGGGCTACTGCCGGTGGACTGCCGGTTCTGCCACGTCACCGTCACCGTCCGGAGGCTGGGCCCGGGCCACACCGCGGTGCAATGGAACACCGAGGCGTGGCAACGCTGCGCGCATTTCACCGAGGTGCGCAACTCCGGCGGCGACACCGCCCGCACTCGGTCCTGTCCCAAGTTGAGCGACAGCATCGAACACGCGGTCGCGGAGGGCTACCTCGGCGAGCCGACGCCCGAGGACGACTGAATCACAGCCCGGCGAAGCGCTCCTTGACGGTTTCGACGGTCAGCCCGTAGTCGGCCAGCGAGTACCGATGCTTCGGCGCGCGCTCGCCGGATTGGCTGTCGGCGTGCGTCTTCTCCATGGCCGCCCGCGCCTCGTCGGTCAGCGTCAACCCGAAATGCCGGTAAATGTCTGCGACGGTGCCGATCGGATCGGCGATGAGCTCCTTGTAGTCGACGTCATAAAACTGCGCGGGCGAATACTTGGCGCGGGCGACGTTGAAGCGTTCCAACCCGCGCGACCAGGTGTCCATCGCGTCGGCACCGATTTGCGCCCCATCGAACGACGTCGACCAGCCCTCGGCGGTGTGCTGGGCCAGCGAGCACATCGAAGCCATGATCGTCTCGACTGGCCGATGCGTCTGAATCACCAGCGCGTCGGGATAGGTCGCCATCAGCGCGTCCAGTGCAAACAGGTGGCTGGGATTCTTGAGCACCCAACGCTTTTCGGTGTCGTTGAGGCCGATCAGCTGGAGGTTCTTGCGGTGCCGTTGGTACGACGGCGTCCAATCCTGCCCCGCCAGCCACTGCGCGTAGGTGGGGACGTGGGCGAGCGTCTCGTAGGACACCGAATGCAGCGACTGCCGGAGCAGCTGCCAGCACTCCTCCAGCTCGTACGCCGCCATGAAGTGCAGACCGGTGTAGCCGGGGTTCTCCTGATGGTGCCTGGTGAACTGCGCGTCGAGCTGTTGGTAGAGGGGGTGCGAGTCCCAGGTTTCGCGTGGCGGGCGGGGCTGGGGGAATTCGGCCAGCCACATGTGCAAGCCCTGGTGCGCGGGGTCGGCCCCCAACAGCCGGTGCAGCGCGGTGGTGCCGGTGCGCACCAGGCCGGTGACGAAAATCGGGCGTTCGATGACGACGTCGGCGTGCTGCGGGTACTGCTTCCACGAAGCCTCCGACAGGAGCCTGGCGACCAGCGCGCCGCGTAGGAAGAACCGATTCATCTTGCTGCCCAACACCGTTAGGCCCGCCTCGCGCCGGTAGGAGTCGAGCAGCACCTCCAGCGCCTCGAGATAGTTGTCGTCGTTGGCGCCGAAGTCGTCCAGTCCGGTGAGCTTGGTGGCGGACGCGTGCAGTTCGTCGACGGTGCCGATATCGGTGCGATCGGACATTACGTGTGATACTCCCCGCAGTTGACGTCGAGCGTCTGCCCGGTGATGCCACTGGACAGGTCGCTGGCCAGGAACAGGATGGCCGAGGCCACCTCGTCTTCGGTGGGTAGGCGCTTCAGGTCGGAGTTCGCCGCCGTGGCCGCGTAGATCTGGTCCACCGTGGTGCCGTACTTGCCCGCCTGGTGTTCGAAGTAAGCCTGCAGGGTGTCGCCCCAGATATAGCCGGGGGCAACCGAATTGACGCGAATGCCCTTCTCGCCGAGCTCGGTGGCCAGCGACTGCGACATGGACAGCAGCGCCGACTTGGCCATCTTGTAGGCGCCGTATTTGGCCTGGGAGTGCCGCAGCACCATGGAGTTGACGTTGACGATCGACCCGTGCGACTTTTCCAGTGCGGGCGTGAAGGCCTGGATGAGCCGCAACGCGCCGAGCGCGCTGAGCTCGATGGCGTCGCGGATGTGCTGAAAACTGGTGCCGGCCAACGGCTTCATGGACGGCACGCGGAAGGCGTTGTTGATCAGCACGTCGACCTTGCCGTAGGTGGCCATGGTCGTCTCGACGAGGTAGCTGACCTCGTCGTCGTCGGTGATGTCACAGCGCACGGCCAACGCCTTGTGCCCGGCGTCGTTGACCTCCTTGGCGACGCTTTCCAGCCGTTCCACCGTGCGCGCCGCCAGCACCAGGTCGGCACCGTCCTTCGAGAACCGGTGCGCCAGGGTGGTGCCGAGTCCCGGTCCTACGCCGCTGATGACGACGACCTTCTCGTTGAGCAATCCTGACATCGTCACCCCAGCATCCTGGCCGCAATTTGTTGTTGGCGCAGCGTTATTCGCGCACGCCATTCGTCGTCGGAGATCTTATTGTGTTCGAAGTACGGCAGCGCGGCCGGGACGGCGTCGAAGTCGACCAACTCCACGGTGGGTCCGTCCGCCTCGGTGAGCTGTCGGGACACCCGCTGCCAGCGGAACTGCAGGAAGCCCCGCCGGTGGCCGAGCGTCTCCACCCAGTTGGTCACTCCCGGATTCTGGTCGGCGACGACGATGCGCACCTTGCCGTCCGGATCCGCCTGTGCCTGAGTGTTGTTCAGCGATGTCTGGTGATTGATGTAGTCCAGCGAGATGTACCACAGGCTGCCCAGCTGGAAGCCGAGATAGGGCGCGTCGGAGACCGGGATGGTGATCACCAGCGCCTGATCGGGGCGCAGGTCGTAGTGGCCCACCGACGAGTACTGGGTCGCCAGGCCGCCAGGCGTCAACCGGGGCGCGACCATGGTGTTGACCGGAAGATCGAGGTAGAACCACTGCGGGAACTGCAGCCACGTCTTCACCCGGTTGACAAGCTGCTTTCCGGCTGTGGCGTAACGCTTTTCGATGGTCTCCCGGGTCAGGGGCGGCGGGGCGGTGCCGGCGGTGTCCAGCCGGGAGATCGCCAGCGTGCCACGCTGCGCCGACCAGTCGCCGTACACCTCGCGGATGACCAGCTGGCCATTGCTGGTGGGCCGCACCCGCCACTCGAAGCTGCCGTCGGCCGCGATCTCGAGTTCACGGTCGTCGAACGCGGCCTGGCTGGCCGGTACGTTGTCGTCGGTGTATTCACCGCCGAGCAGCTGGAAGCTCAGGTCGGTCGTGGTGCCACGCCGTCCGGTCACCACGTAGTCGTGGTTGGCGTGCACCCGGGTACCGAAGTAGAGGGTGTCGGGGTTGTCCAGGCCCATCTTGGTGAACGGCCCGGTGCCCGACTGCAGGAAGGGGTGATCGCGGTCGTAGTCGAAGGCCAGGTGGATGCAGGCCGAAACGCAGCCCGCCAAATACTGCAGCCCTTCGAGCAGGTCGGCTTCGGTCTCGATGAAGGGCGCGTCGGCGACTAATTTCTCGGCTTCGGCGATCGCTGAGGTGAGAGGATCAGAGAACACGCATAGACGCTAGAACGTGTTCTACTTTTTCGTCAATGGCGAACGTTCGCGCGCGTCCGCCATGGCGTTCAGCGACGAGGCCGGCTCACTAGGGTGCGCACTGCTGCGACAGGTCGATCAGGTGCTGCCGCACGTCGGGATGCCGGTTCAGGTAGTCGATGACGTTGGGTCCGCCGCCTTCCGCCTCCGACTGGGCCTGCAGCTGCGCATGCAGGTCGGGATGCCGCTGTAGGTACTGGTCGATGGAGTTACCGACGGTCTGGCACTGTGGGGCCGCGCCGGCCACCGGCAGCGCGATGATCGTCGCGGCGGTAACAGCCAGCAAACTCCCGGCGAGCGCGCCGGAGAGTCCGCGGCCACGGGTATTCCTGGATGTCACGGTCATGCGCGCCAGGCTACTCCGGATAGCTTTGCGTCGCCTATGGGAACGGGCCGCTATTTGGCGGCCGCGGCGCCGCTCTCTTGCTCGCGCTTGATTTCGAGCGCGATGTCGATGAGTTGGTCTTCCTGGCCACCGATGAGCTTGCGCTGACCGGCCCGATGCAGCAGCTGGTGGGCCGGCACGCCGTAGCGCTCGGACTGGCGGATGGCGTGCTTGAGGAAGCTGGAGTACACCCCGGAATAGCCCATGATCAGGGCGTTGCGGTCCAGCAGGCACTCGGCGGGCATGGCCGGGGCGACCACCTCCTCGGCGGCGTCGGCGATGTCGAAGAAGTCGATGCCGGTCTTGACGCCGATCTTGTCGAACACCCCGATGAGCGCCTCCACGGGCGCGTTGCCCGCGCCGGCACCGAACCGGCGGCACGACCCGTCGATCTGCTTGGCGCCCGCGCGCACCGCCTCCACCGAGTTGGCCACGCCCAGGCCCAGGTTCTCGTGCCCGTGGAAGCCCACCTGGGCGTCGTCGCCGAGCTCAGCGACCAGCGCCGCCACCCGGTCGCGCACGCCTTCGAGGACCAGCGCGCCGGCCGAGTCGACCACGTACACGCACTGGCAGCCCGCGTCGGCCATGATGCGGGCCTGGGCGGCCAGCTTCTCCGGCGGGATCGTGTGCGACATCATCAGGAACCCGACGGTTTCCAGCCCCAGCTCGCGCGCCAGGCCGAAGTGCTGGATGGACACGTCGGCCTCGGTGCAATGGGTGGCGATCCGGCAGATCGACCCGCCGTTGTTCTGGGCCTCCTTGATGTCCTCCTTGGTGCCCACCCCGGGCAGCATCAGGAAGGCGATCTTGGCCTCCTTGGCCGTCTCGGCGGCCAGCTTGATCAGCTCCTGCTCGGGTGTCTTGGAGAACCCGTAGTTGAAGCTGGAGCCGCCCAGCCCGTCGCCGTGGGTGACCTCGATGACCGGCACGCCCGCGGTGTCCAGGGCAGCGACGATGGCGCCCACTTCTTCTTTGGTGAACTGGTGGCGTTTGTGGTGCGAGCCGTCCCGCAGCGACGTGTCGGTCAGCCGCACGTCCCAGATCGGGTTGAAGAAAATGTCACTACTCATCGCGTGCCTCCTGCCACCGACAGCGTCTCCTTGGCGATCTCCTCGCCGACCTTGGTGGCCGCGGCGGTCATGATGTCGAGGTTGCCCGCATACGGGGGCAGGTAATCGCCGGCGCCCTCCACCTCGACGAACGTGGTGACCACCGCCTGGCCGCCGGAGTTGAGCGACGGCTCGTCGAACTGCGGCTCGTTCAGCAGCCGGTATCCCGGCACATACGTCTGCACCTCGGCCACCACGTCGTGGATGGATTTCGCGATCGCGTCGCGGTCGGCGTCCTCGGGGATAGCGCAGAAGATGGTGTCGCGCATGATCATCGGCGGGTCGGCGGGGTTGAGGATGATGATGGCCTTGCCGCGCTCGGCGCCGCCGATGGTCTGAACGCCCTTGCTGGTGGTCTTGGTGAACTCGTCGATGTTGGCCCTGGTTCCCGGGCCCGCCGAGACCGACGCCACCGACGCCACGATCTCCGCATAGGGAACGTCCACGACCCGGCTGACGGCGTAGACGATCGGGATGGTCGCCTGTCCCCCGCAGGTGATCATGTTGACGTTCGGCGCGTCGAGGTGCTGGCGCAGGTTGGCCGGCGGAATCACCGCCGGACCCACCGCGGCCGGCGTCAGGTCGATGGCGCGGATGCCGGCGGCCTCGTATTTGGGGGCGGCGTCGCGGTGCACGTAGGCGCTGGTCGCCTCGAAGACCAGGTCGGGCTTCTCGGACTGGGCCAGCAACCAGTCGACCCCCTCGTGCGTGGTCTCCAGACCGAGCTTGCGGGCCCGGGCCAGGCCTTCGCTTTCCGGGTCGATGCCCACCATCCAGCGCGGCTCCAGCCAATCGGACCGCAGCAACTTGTAGAGCAGGTCAGTGCTGATGTTTCCCGACCCGACAATGGCCACACTCGCCTTAGCCGGCATGACGCTCCTTTGCGAAGCTGTTGATATTTAAGTCCGACGATTTAATTCGAGCTATTCGAACGACAGATGGACAGAGCCCAGGCCTGTGAAGTCGGCCACAAACTCGTCGCCGGCATGCGCGTCGATCGCGCGCGTGCACGACCCGGGGAGAACCAGGTCGCCTTTGCGCAACCGGACGCCGAAGCCCTCCACCTTGCGGGCCAGCCAGGCCACCGCGGTGACCGGGTTGCCCAGCACCGCGTCCGTCCGGCCCTCCGCGACGACATCGCCGTTGCGGCGCAGCACGGCGTCGATCCCCTTGATGTCGACGTCGCGCGGGGACACCCGCGCCCTACCCAGCACGAAACCCGCCGACGAGGCGTTGTCGGCGATGGTGTCGCACAGCTCGATCTTCCAATCGGTGATCCTGGTGTCGATCAGCTCGATCGACGGGACCAGCGCCTCGGTGGCCGCCAGCACGTCCTCCTCGGTGCAGTCGGCGCCCGGCAGGTCGCTGTTGAGGATGAAACCGACCTCGACCTCGACCCTGGGCCACAGGTAGCGGCTGGCCTTGACGGGGGTGTCTTCGAACAATTGCATCTCGTCGAGCAAATGCCCGTAGTCCGGCTCGTCGACCCCCATCATCTGCTGGATCGCCTTCGACGACAGGCCCACCTTGTGGCCCAGCACGCGGGCCCCCTCGGCGACCCGCTGGCGGATGTTGATCAGCTGGATCTCGTACGCGTCGACGACGTCGATGTCCGGGTGGACGGCCGTGAGCGGAGCAATCGGCGAGCGGCTCCGCTCGGCCTGCGCCAGGTCGGCAGCTAGCTCGTCTCGCGTCGCAACACTGAGCATCTGCAGAAGTCCCCTCGTTCGTGTGACCGGCCCAGTAGCGCCCGGCCCGGGCAATTCTATAACGTGTTCTACATGACAGCACAGGAGCTCGACGTCGTCGTGGTCGGCAGCGGCGGCGCCGGCATGGTGGCTGCCCTTACCGCCGCTCACCGGGGCCTTTCCACAGTAGTCATCGAGAAGGCTGCGCATTTCGGCGGCTCGACCGCCCGCTCGGGTGGGGGCGTCTGGATTCCCAACAACGAGGTGCTCAAGCGTGACGGCGTCCGGGACAACCCCGAGGCCGCCCGCACCTACCTGCACGGCATCATCGGCGACATCGTCGAGCCGGAGCGCATCGACGCCTACCTCGAACACGGACCCGAGATGCTGTCGTTCGTGCTCAAGCACACCCCGCTCAAGATGTGCTGGGTTCCGCGCTACTCCGACTACTACCCCGAGGCGCCGGGCGGCCGCGCCGAGGGCCGCTCGATCGAACCGAAGCCCTTCGACGCCCGCAAGCTCGGGCCGGACATGGCCGGCCTGGAGCCCGCGTACGGCAAGGTGCCGTTGAACGTCGTTGTCATGCAACAGGACTACGTGCGGCTGAACCAGCTGAAGCGACACCCGCGGGGCGTGCTGCGCAGCCTGAAGGTCGGCGCGCGCACGATGTGGGCGAAGGCGGCCGGAAAGAACCTGGTCGGCATGGGCCGGGCGTTGATCGGCCCGCTGCGAATCGGGTTGCAGCAGGCCGGTGTTCCGGTGTTGCTCAACACCGCGCTGACCGACCTGTACGTCGAGGACGGCGTGGTGCGCGGCGTCTACGTCCGCGACACGGGGGCTTCGGAGTCATCCGAGCCGCGGCTGATCCGGGCGCGGCGGGGCGTGATCCTCGCCTCCGGTGGTTTCGAGCACAACGAGCAGATGCGGGTGAAGTACCAGCGTGCGCCCATCACCACCGAGTGGACCGTCGGCGCCAAGGCCAACACCGGCGACGGCATCGTCGCCGCCGAAAAGTTAGGCGCCGCACTGGAATTGATGGAAGACGCCTGGTGGGGTCCGACGGTGCCGCTGGTCGGCGCGCCCTGGTTCGCGTTGTCGGAACGCAATTCGCCGGGATCGATCATCGTCAACATGTCGGGCAAGCGGTTCATGAACGAGTCGATGCCGTACGTCGAGGCCTGCCATCACATGTACGGAGGGGAATTCGGCCAGGGGCCCGGTCCGGGCGAGAACATCCCGGCGTGGCTGGTCTTCGACCAGCAGTACCGCGACCGCTACATCTTTGCCGGATTGCAGCCGGGCCAACGGATTCCGCGCAAGTGGCTGGATTCCGGGGTCATCATCCAGGCCGACACGCTGGAGGAGCTGGCCGTCAAGGCCGGCCTGCCGGCCGCCGAACTGCTGGCCACCGTGCAGCGGTTCAACGGCTTCGCCCGCTCCGGCGTCGACGAGGACTTTCACCGCGGCGAGAGCGCTTACGACCGCTATTACGGCGACCCGACCAACAAACCCAACCCCAACCTCGGCGAGCTCAGGCACGCGCCGTACTACGCGGCCAAGATGGTGCCCGGGGACCTGGGCACCAAGGGCGGCGTGCGCACCGACGTCCACGGCCGCGCGCTGCGCGACGACGGCACGATCATCGAAGGCCTGTACGCCGCGGGCAATGTCAGCGCACCGGTAATGGGCCACACCTACCCGGGCCCTGGCGGCACCATCGGCCCGGCGATGACGTTCGGTTATCTGGCCGCGCTGCACATTGCGGGGGAACGCTGAGATGCCCATTGACGTAGCTGTGGCGCTGGCCGCCGAGCTGGAGCCCATCGAATTCTCTTGGACCAGTAGCGATGTCCAGCTTTATCACCTGGCGCTGGGGGCCGGCAAGGATCCGATGGACCGGCGGGAACTGCGGTATCTCGTCGACGACACTCCGCAGGTCCTGCCGACGTTCGGCAACGTGGCGGCCTCCTTCCACATGACCAAGCCGCCGACCGTGCAGTTCCCCGGCATCGACATCGAATTGGGCAAGGTGTTGCACGCCAGCGAGCGGGTGGAGGTGCCCGGGCCGCTGCCGCCGTCGGGCTCGGCCCGCGCCGTCACCCGGTTCACCGACATCTGGGACAAGGGCAAGGCCGCGGTGATCTGGAGTGAGACGACGGTCAGCGCGCCCGACGGCACGGTGCTGTGGACGCAGCGGCGGTCGATCTTCGCCCGCGGTGAAGGCGGATTCGGCGGTGAACGCGGCCCGTCCACCTCCGACGCGGCGCCGGATCGATCGCCGGACCTGGAGATCGAGGTGCCGATCCTGCCGCAGCAGGCGCTGCTGTACCGGCTGTGCGGAGACCGCAACCCCCTGCACTCCGATCCGGATTTCGCTGCGGCCAATGGCTTTTCGCAGCCCATCCTGCACGGACTGTGCACCTACGGCATGACGTGCAAGGCGATCGTCGACACGCTGCTGGACGGCGACGCCGGGGCGGTGGCCGCATACGGCGCACGCTTCGCCGGAGTGGCGTTCCCAGGCGAGAGCTTGATCGTCAACGTGTGGAAAGAAGATGGCCGTTTGGTGGCCGGCGTTGTCGCGCCTGCGCGCGACAACGCCGTGGTGCTGAGTGGCGTCGAGCTGATCCCGGCATAGCGCCTTTGCGCCGCGCGGACTACCGCTAAGCGGCACAATATGCTTACGTCCTTTCATGGTCGCTGAAGGGCAGTCGCCCGAACCGCGTGCGGCCGACGAGCGAGCCGCACTGCGGAGCATTCCGCTATTCGCCGAGATCGACGACGAACAACTCCACCTGCTCACGAAGACCGTAGGTCGCCAGCACGTCCCCGCCAACGAGTGGCTCTTTCACATGGGCGACCCGTCGGACGCCATCTATGTAATCGCCTCGGGACGATTCGCGGCCGTCGGCCTCGACGGACAGGTGCTTCGTGAGATGGCGTCAGGTGACTCGATCGGAGACCTGGGCGTGATCACCGGCGCCGCTCGCTCGGCCGGGGTACGAGCCCTTCGGGACGGCGTCGTCTGGAGGATCGCCGCCGACACGTTCAGCGAGGTGCTCGCCAAAGCCCCACAACTGCAATCGGCGATGTTCCGAGCGATGGCGGTAATGCTTCGCGAGTCACGAGCCGCCACCGTCTCTCGCGGTCGCCGGGTCGTCGGCGTGGTGGCGAGCGGGGATGCGGTCGCGGCGCCGATCGTCGACGCGATCGTGACTCGGCTGCGATCGCACGGTCGGGCCGCCGTCGTCGCGCCACCCGTCGAAACCACGGCTGCGGCCAATCATTACGGCGAGCTCGTCGACGCGTTCAGCGAGACCCTCGACCGCGTCGAGCGAAGCAACGATTGGGTCTTGCTGGTGGCCGATCGGGGCTCGGGCGACAGCTGGCGACGCTATGTCACCGCGCAAAGCGACCGAGTGGTGGTGCTTGCCGATCAAACCGATCCGCCGGAGGCGCTCGAACCACCCGTGACGCAAGGGCCGGTCCACCTCGTCACTTGCGGCGTCGTGCCGGACCCGAGCTGGTGGGATCTGCTGCAGCCGGTCTCGCATCACCCCGCCGACGACGACGGAATCGGCGCGCTGGCCCGCAGAATCGCCGGCCGGTCCCTGGGCCTCGTTCTGGGCGGCGGGGGCGCGCGGGGCCTCGCGCATTACGGCGTCTACGAAGAGCTCACGCGGGCGGGCGTCGTCATCGACCGGTTCGGCGGAACCAGTTCCGGCGCCCTCGCCGCGGCCACGTTCGCGCTGGGGCTGGACGCGCGGGATTGCACCGCGGCGGCGCGGAAGTACATTGCGGAGACCAGGCCGGTCAGCGACTACACGATCCCCGCGATAGCCCTCACAAGAGGCCGCCGTGTCGACCGCCTGATAGAGGGATTCTTCGGTGGCACCACCCTGATCGAGCGCCTGCCGAGGGAGTTCTTTTCCGTCTCCACCGACATCATCACGGGCGATCAGATCATCCATCGCCGTGGATTGCTGTGGGTCGCCGTGCGCGCATCGATCTCGATACCCGGGCTCCTGCCGCCGGTGCAGCATGGGGAACGGCTGCTCGTCGACGGCGGACTGATGAACATCCTGCCGGCCGACGTGATGTGCGCCGACCCGGACGGCGAGGTGATATGCGTCGATCTGCGCACGACGTGGGTGCCATCGAAGGGATTTGGCCCGCTGCCGGCGAAGCTTCAGCCGCCCGCGTTCGTCCGGCGGCTCTTGACCGGCACGGATGTAGCCCTGCCGCCGCTGCAAGACACGTTGCTTCGCAGCGTCGAACTCGCGGCCCCCAAGTGGAACCTGCGCGAGCTCCCCCGAGTCGCGGCGATCATCGAGCCGGACGTCTCGGCGATCGGTCCGCTGGACTTCAAAAACATCGATGCTGCCCTGAAGGCCGGGCGGATCGCAGCCCGCAGAACCCTCGAAGCGCAGCCGTCGCTTGTTCGCTGAGCCTGTACGATTACGCTGCAGCCAACGGCTCAGCATCTTCAGGTGGCAGACGCTTAGTGTGTGCACAGGGTGGTCAGGGCGAGCGGGGCAGACAACGACGAGTCTCGCTCGCGCACGCGGCCGTTCGAGTGCGGCGAGGCTGTTAACCCATGGGCTCCGATTGGTGGGACAAGCCGCTGGCCAATCTGGTCATGCACTTGAATGGCGGCGAGAAGATCGTGCCGATCTTCGATCAATTATTCGTCGGCCGTCAGTGCGCGGGCATCGATGAACAGCGCCGACTGGTCATTCCCGATCCGAACATCTCCCGCAACCACCTCGAGATTCGCTTGGACGTCAGCACCGACCGGGCTTACCTCATCGACACCAGCACCAACGGGACGTTGCTCAATGGCATGCCCCTGGAGCGCGCCGTCCAGGTCCCCATCAAGCCCGAGGACCGGATCTCGATAGGCGACGTGGTGCTCGTCTTCCGATCGGACCGGTTCACTGCCGCCGGGGTAACCAACACGAGCCCGACCCTGACCCGCATCGTCGAGGAGACCATGGTCATGGTGGTCGGGGACATTACCAACTACTCGACGATCTCCGAAGTGACCGACAACAGGGTGATCGCCCAGAGCCTGAACTATCTCTGGCACGAGCTCAACCTCGTGCTGCGCGCCCATCGCGGCACGCTCAACCATTACGCCGGCGATGCGCTGTATGCGGTCTGGGAACCGCGGACCATTCCGAGGGCTAACGAGCTCGCGATCGACTTCGCGCTCGCCGCGAACCAAAGGGTCGAGGAGCTCGGGCCCACGCTCCCGCTGCGTAGCCCGGACGGGTCGCCGATCCGCATGGGTTGGGGAGTGGTGCAGGGCCGGGCCGCGATCGCCGCCATGACACGAACGGTCACGGCCGTAATCGGCGACGCGACCAACGTCGCGTTCCGGTTGGCCGGCATTGCCGGACGGGGCGGGCGCCCGATCGTGATGGTCAGCAGCGGCGTTCACGCCGCCGTCGAGGCGCAATACATTTGGGGCCACTCCGAGCAGGTAGAGATCAAGGGCCGGCGCGGAATGGAGACCGTCTTCGGTGTTGTCGCACGCGCGTAGCCGGACCCTCTGCGCCGAGTCTGCGACGCCCCTCTGCGGCGAGCGTGCGGCTAGCCGCACACTAGCCCCCCCCCCAGGCGGGAAGCCCCCCCGACCCCCGCGCTCCCCACCACCCCCCGCCCCCCACGGGGGGCCGGGCCCCCC